>JAGOCL010000168.1 GCA_017998755.1 Spirochaetota bacterium
AAATATTTGGATCCCCTGACATTTTGATTCCATAAGAAGATAAGTATTCTTTTAGACTAAGTTTTACATCAATATTTCTTTCTTTAATTTGCGTATAAGGAAACAGTTTTATTATTTTATTTTTTTCAATCGGCAAATAAAAAATCTCTCCAATTCCCTTGCTTTTATAATATTCATATACTACCATCGACATTATTTTTGTTCCGCATGTAATATTAATGAATATTTTATCGCTATCATTGAATTCAATTTCTGATAATTTTTTTTCTATTTTTATATTATCATCTTCAGAAATAGTTAGAATTTTATAGCTTTTTATATTACTAGTTGCGATAATATCAAAAGTTTTATTCTTTTTTTCCATTTCCTCTGTTGAAATAAAATAGTAAAAATCAATATATGACATTTCCTTAACAAACAAGACGTTAGGTATTGTCTGTTCGCTAACTAATGAAACTAAAATATTACTCATATTTTCCTCCAAAATTATTCTTTATTACGCCGTTCGTATTTCCTAAATATCTTATGTTTGATGATTTTCTTCATCTCAATGCTTCCGTCGTCAAGTTTCGTTTGATCAAAGACTCGCTCGGTAGTCGAATAGATCGGGATAAATCCATTATTAAAAGCGATATCCACAAAATAATATACCATTCCAAAATCGCCCTGAATCAAAACGTAATCGTCTTTCTGCGCGTTGTTCTTCAACCACTCGGCGATGGGCGCGCTGTACTCTTTCAAAGAGCCAATCTCGGGATCTACGGCGCTCCATTTTTTTTGCAAATCGTCCGGTAAGTATATAAAATCAGCCGCGTTTAACGAGCATTTGGCGTCTTGCGTCTGTTCGTCCGTTAGTTTATGTGAGAATAATAAGAACAGTTTTCTTTCGGGATTATAGTTAGTTATCTTCAAGACGTTTATCCTTAAATAGCGCTATATTCTATTATCTACAATACGAAAGGGAAGTCAAGTTTTATTAGAAATATAATTAATTCCTTAAAATATCTCGATAATTACTAAAAATACCCTTTGGTATTGTAATACTCATCAAATATAACATTATAGGTATGAAAATTAATTACACAATAAATACTTTTCAAAAATATTGACAATTTATTTTACTGTTATAAGATAATCCGCTTAGCCGTAGTATAAAAAAGGAGTCCGAGAATTGTCGTTTACCGAAGAAAAATTCGTTCTGCTCAAAAGATACGATAGGATAAAGAAAGCCGTTTTTACTTTACAAAAATATAACGACGCCAATCAAGACGAAGTTCGAAATATATTGTTATGGTTGAAAAAATACGAAAATATCGAGATTGAAAACGACATTCGCGTCGGCCCGGCGCTTAACAAACTTCTGGCGATATTGAAAGTTGAGAACAATTTTATAGAAGAAACCCCCTACGACGATAAAAGCGCCGAACGACAAACGCTCCCCTACTCCATACTATTAGAAGATATCCGCTCGCCTTTTAACGTTGGGTCGATTATGCGAAGCGCAGAATGCTTTTGCGTAGAGAAAATATTCCTGACCGGAATTACCCCGATTCCTGAGCTTAATGAAAAGCTCGATAAAACTTTAAAAGGCTCGCGCGTTCCTTATGTTTACGATAAGTACGCAAGCGATATCATACTTGAAAAGAAGAGAGCGGGCGCCGTTATATATTCTCTCGAAAAAACGTCAAACTCCGTCCCCATCGGGAAAATCGATATAAGATTTCCCGCTATGCTGGTATTTGGCAACGAAGAATTCGGCGTATCAAAAGAGACTCTTCTCGCTTCGGATAAAATAGCTCATATCCCGCTTTATGGACAAAAAAATTCTATTAATGTATCGGTAGCCGCAGGAATCGCTATGAATACTTTTGTATCCAAGTATTTAGAACAAAATCCTAATTCGCTTAGTTAAAGAAAGTTCAAGATAAATATTAGCGTTATAACGGAATTTTAGGCGGTAGAGGGATCGAACCTCTGACCTATTGCACGTCAAGCAATCGCTCTCCCAGCTGAGCTAACCGCCCGTAATAGAACCGCATCGATAGCGGAAATTATTTATATCATAAAGATTTTATAAGTCAAGATGTTTTTTTGTATTTTATATGCGCGGGCGTATCATAAAAAAAGCGAAGTTTGAAAAACGGGAATTCCCGTTTTGAATATACTAATATAATACGCCGCCGATTCAAACTCTTTTATTCATAACTATCTTGAAAATAATACGACTTTGCGATATAATTATCTCGGGGGTTTTATGAATAAATATTTATATTTTATTTGCATTTTTCTACTAGGGCTAACTTTTATAGCGGCGCAAAATGATTTGGACGACTCAAAAACGATCATATTCCGCGATCTTGATAAAATCGAGTCGTTATATTTTAAAAATCTTAGCTCTAGAGATAAACAAGAAGCGCTTTCGCTGACAAATGAAATAAGAGAGCTACTTATTTCAAGTAATAATTATAACATTCTCAGCGAAGATGGATTTGAACTGCTATATCAGAACGTAGAAAACGAAATAACGGAATTTAGTAAAACCGAAGCGCTAATAGAATCCATAGGAACCGCTAAAATATTCTGCCGTCAATTAGAAAAACTAATCTCTTTATATAGCTCCGATTTGATGAAAGAAAAATTGATACAATCCATATCCGACAATATTCTCGATCCTGTAAATATCGGGGTTGTACTACAACATATCAATTCTGCAATAATACGCGATAATTTAACGGAATATTTCAATAATTAGCAGATGTTCGGAAGAATTTCTTGACAAGTTTTCAAAATTTTAGTATTTATACAGTATAAAGAATTCATATCCAAACTTAAAAAACTTGAGGGCGCATAGTTCCTTTCTTTTATAATGTAATAATTTACATAAGAATCTGAATAACCTAAAGATAAGTACGAATAAGCTGATTTCATATTATAAAGGAAAGAAAAAGAATGAAAAATAATAAAAACATAATTGTAGGCGCGGGGTTGGGGGGATTAATTACCGGGATATTGTTAAAAATGACAAGACCCGACGACGAAGTTATAATTTACGAATCCAACAATACGCCCGGCGGTTTTTGTAGCGCTTTTGAAAAAATATCAACATATAACGATGAAAAAATAAAATATACTTTTAACGTTCCCGTAACGACGCCGGATTTTGGACTGGGCGAACCGTTCGATTTGTTCTTAAAATATTTAGGCGTTAAGAATTTAAATTGGCGAACTGTAAAAAAACCCTTTCAATTTTATCCGCTTAACGACGAACCTTTTCTTTTCACGAAAGAGACCGGCGTTGAAGATATTATTAAAAGAACTCCCGATGAAGAAAAAAAATGCGCTCAAAAATTTTTTGACAGTATGAAAAATTTCTACCTTGAGGTTTTTCATAAGTCTTATATGAATCCAAATTTTTTTGAATCTCTTAAAATGCTTTTTACAATGCCCAAAACAGTTTTTATAATGTTACAGAATAAAACTTACGGAAAGTATGTAAAAGACGTAGGTATAAAAACTAAAATAATTCAGGATATATTTGGCGTTACCGAGGGGTTTATGGGGGTAGAGGCGGAAAGAGCCAGCGCCGTCGGGCAAATGTTAATGTTACAGAGTTTTTTGGAAAATTCGCTTATGCAACCTACCGACGGCGATACTTTCCAAACTTTATCCAACAGACTGGCGGAGAGATTTAAAGAACTGGGCGGTAAATTATATCTGAAGACTACCGTCGATCATATTACATTTACCGAAAAAAAGTGTTCGGGAGTTTTTATTAATAACAATCATGAACCCGCCGACAATGTATTTTTATCCGTCGCTCAGGATCGAATCAAAGATCTGATATCAAAAGGGAAAAATATAAATAAAATAAAGAAATTATTAAATAAAATCGATAAAATAACTTTTCCAAATTCAGACTTTTATTCTTTATATCTTTTAGACAAATCTGTTATCGAAAAACATAAAAAATTAACGGATATCGCTTATCACGTATACAAGAAAAATTGCGGACTAGGAGGAGACGATTGGAATCTTTTTATGTTTATACCTCATACTTTGTATAATGAAAAGTATTATGTGATGATTCTTACATATATCGAACGCGACCAAAAGATTATCGACGAGTGGATCGATCTGAGAAATACAGATTATAAAAAATACAATGAAAAAAAGGACTTAATTGCGGAAGCGCTGTTGAAAGATCTACAGGATGTAGAGCCGATTTTTAAAGAAAATCCCCCGCTTAAATATCTGTTATCTATATCGCCCGCATCATACTTACAATACGGTTCAAAATATCCCATTAGCGGCTTGGGGCAGACCTCGGATAACTTCGGAATCAGTAGAATGAAGCAAGTAGTCCTCGACAATCTGTTTATTTCGGGCGGAGCTTCCTTTTCAGCGGGAGTATGGGGAGCAATAGCGGGCGGATGGATGGGATTTGTAGAGTCTTACAAAAAAATAACCGGTATCAAAATCGGTAATAAAGATATAATTTACAAACCCGGACTGAAAAATTTACCTTAATTAATCAACAAAAAAAACGATATTAGGCGTCGACTAAAATGACCGAACGGCGCGAACTCGTAGACTCGATTCGTACTTCTTGTAGTACTCCTGAGTACCGGTAAAGAAGAGTTGGCATGACGCAAATGTGATACCGCTATCATGAAAGTACTCTGTCGACGACCAGTAAAACTCGCAGGCAAGACCGTCAACCGCAGATCTATTCAGTTGGAGTTTATCCAACTCATCTCTTGACGGCAGGTACCAGTCAGAGTAAACCCCTGTACCTCTGTCGGGATTAATATAATCATAACAGAGGCGCGCCGCATAGCTTCCCTCTCCTTGAATATCTACTATAGTTATTGTATTTGACATTCCCGTACCCAATGCAGTACCTCTTGCGTTGGTTTTTGGACAACTCTCGTAGTCGTACCACTGTATTCCAGCGCTCTGGTCTCCGGTCGCGGCTATAAGTCCATGGGTTTCTCCGGGAACATATCCGGGATCTCCAGATTGAAGAATATAGAAGACAACGCCTCCTTGATAGGACATTCCTATATATGGCGTTGATGCGGTATCGTCGACTATGACGTCGTCGTCTGTTTCCGGTAGCTCCCAAAACAACCCGCACCCAAAATTCATTATCAATACTGCAAAGGCAGTTACAATAAAGAAAACTATTTTTTTATTTTTTATCGCGTTTTTGACGTAACAACCTTGATCGAATCCTTTCATTGAATAAAATTCAGTAGATTTTAGTCTATTCATATATGTACCCCTACGATTTTATAGCGTCAAAACCTTGCGCTCAACTACTTAGTACGAGAACAATTTCGCGTATGATAACATTAATTGCCGTATATACAATATAAACATTAATAATCTTAATGAATAAAATTTACGTATATACGTTCTAATTTAATAAAATCAAAAGCGCGCCGAATATCATAATTCCGGAACAAAATATTTTCTTTTTCATCTGTTTTTCATTAAAGTACTTATAACCCAAAATAATTGAAACGATAGAGGATAATTGAAAAATCGCCAGCGAATATCCGACTAAAGTATATTTGAAACATAATAAAGTAAAATATTGCATTAAAGAATAAAATACTATTAAAAGCGCGTAATTTCTTTTATTATCTAGCATTATTGCAATATTATGTTTTATTTTATTAACGTCCGCGAATAGCGCTATAAGCATTATCGGTAAGACAATTAATGTCCAGAATATCAACGTTATTTCAGGCGATGATAAATTTATCGCTTTTTTACTAAATACGGCTCCTAGCGATGAAAATAATATTCCGACTATTCTGTAAACCACCCCTTTTGATATCTTTGTTTTAGTCGATTTTTTAAACGTAATTACGGCGGTTCCGATAATAATCAGAAAAACTCCGGCGCCTCCGTACGCGGTAGGTATTTCTTTTAGTAAAACTAAAGATATCAATAGCGCTATCGCCGGTTTCAACGAATTGATCGGTCCAAACACCGACAACT
>JAGOCL010000169.1 GCA_017998755.1 Spirochaetota bacterium
GGATACGAACACGCGACTTTACTCCTGACTATATACAGCTCCGGTTTTTTTGAATGCGGGACCGCCGTCGGAATTAATCTCAATAAATGGCTTGCGCTAACTAATTCTTTTAAATTCCGTATGGGTTTTCTACACTCTAAATTTCTAAGAGACGAAAGACTGATGAGCTTTACCATATCTCTCGGAATCGTCTTTAAAGTAGAAAATTACCATTTAAGACTTGATTATCTTTGATATTTTGAGTTTATGCTTATCAATAATCTTTTCATTATATTTTATCAAACATTCTTTCTCTTTCTTTATTTTTAGCATATATACAATCTCGACTCTCAATTCGTCGATACTTTTTCTACGCTCTTCCATGATTTTATCAATCTTAACAATGTGATATCCGAAAACGGTTTTTATTATCGGACTAAGCTCGCCCTCTTTCATATTGAATATCGCGCCGTCTAACTCTTTAACCAGCATACCCTTCTCGATATACTCGGATATAATCCCTCCGATATACTTAGTCCCTTCCTCTTCCGAGTATATTAGCGCCAGTTTAGCGAAATCCTCCCCCTCGTTTAGCTTATTGAGAACGGTTTCCGCTTTTTCATATTTTTTTTGAATTTGATATTCGGACAGATCTTCCGTTGAAAAAAATATTTGCTTTGCGATTACTCTCGGTTTAACATAAGAAAGCGTTGGATTATTATTATAAAAATTTGCTATCTTAGAGTCTTCAACCTCAATACCTGAGTTTTGGAGGAGAAAATCTTGATATTTCTTAACGCTTTCAGATATCTTCGCTTCGTTAATGAAGAAGCGCTTATCGACGCCGAATTTTCTATCAAAATAGTCCGCCTCCCCTTCCGATACCTCGTCTAAAATTTCCGCGATCTCGGTATCCGATACCGTAATACTATTTTTCAAAGATTCCAAATAAAGCGCTCGGCGCAAAACAATATTTTTGGTAGTTTCTTGAGCTATTTCGTTTATCGCGTCTCGATCGGCGTTAATAAAATAGTCGTTCGTCTGCTCGAGGGTTTCCATAAAAAGATAAGGAACGACGTATTTATTGGTGAAAACTAAATCTTTAGTCGTCGCTATTCGTATTTCTTTATCAAAGTTGAAAATTTTATGTTTTCCCGACATTTTAGCTAAGTAATTGGTAAAAAGCCGGCTTGTATAGTTAAAATCGTTTAATTGAGCTACTTCTTTTTTAGTACAACTAAAAATAAAGAAAATCAACAGAATTATTATGAATAGATTTCTTTTAGAGTTTTTTTTCATCCGTTAACGACCGTTTTGATAATTTAAAACATAATTCATAATATCTTCGACGCTATCGGATATAAAATAGAGCGCTTTATTCTCGCTTTTAGCAAAATTCTCAGCAAACAGCTTGTCAAACATAGCAAAAAGCGGATCAAAAAAGTTATTGAAGTTCCAAAAAGCGATCGGTTTATCAAAATACCCCAACTGTTTTAGAGTTATTACTTCGAGTATCTCCTCAAGCGTTCCAAAACCTCCCGGCAATGCGACAAACCCGTCCGACTTTTCAACCATCAGATTTTTTCTGTCGCTCATGGTAGAAGTTACGAACAAATCGGTCAAGTTTTTTGAAACGATGTGTTCCTTGTTTAATTTTTCGGGGATTATCCCAACGATCTCAACAGGGTACTTCTTCATCGCCTCCGATATAGCCCCCATTAAACCGGCTCCCCCTGCTCCGAAAACGAGATTGACGTTATTCCTACCCAGATAGTCGCCAAAAACCGCCGCTTTTTCATAGTATAAACCGTCCAGCTTGTCGCCGGAAGAACAAAACGCGCAGATATTCATAATTAGTTCGCCTCTCCATTTTTACCGGTAGCAATATCTTTTATTTCTTTAATAGACGCTTCGATCGCGGCGGAGGAAAATTTCACGTTTTCTATAGAAAGTCCTATTTGCGAACTTACGGTAGTCATATTATCCAGCTCTTTCGTTACAAGATTGGTTTCGGTAAGTATCTCGTTCATTCCCGAAGATATTTCGCTTAGACCTTGCGAGATATTGATAGTCCCGCCGATTATTTCCGACAAAGTTTTACCGGAACTCTCCGAAACGCTCGCCGATTGACCTATTTTTTTTAGTATTTCGTTTAAGGACTTCGAGATATTTTTAGCGTTTAGACCTGTAGTCTCGGCGAGTTTTCTTATCTCGTCGGCGACAACCGAAAATCCTTTACCATACTCGCCTGCGTGCGCCGCTTCGATCGCCGCGTTCATCGCCAACAAATTCGTCTGCTCGGTAACGTTATTTATAACTTTTATCATATCAAGAATTGTCTCGGCGGACTTGGAAATTTCTTTTATATATGTGAAGTTGCCCATTATATTGTTTTCATTCTGTTTCGATCTGTTTGCTAACTCGTGGGACTGTTCGTCCTTACCTTTGATGACGTCGGTTACGTTAGCTATCCCCGAAATCATCTCCTCGATTGTGGCGGAAGATTCAGAAATAGAGTCCGTAAAATTTTCTATCTGATCAAATACCGATCCCGCTTCGACGTTAAGCGCTCTTAGCGATTCGTAAACGGCCTCAATCCGTTTTTGAATTTCTCCCGATATCCTCTTATGGTTATCGTACTGCTCTTGAATTTTCCCTGTATTATAAAAATGGCAGTTCTCTTTTTTGTTCAGTCCGTTAAATATCGCGAATGCCATATTCTCGCAACTCCCGTATCCGCAAGAGGAACAATTATAAAAATCTTTCTCTTCAAATTTACTCATAGATTTATAAATATCGGAAAGCTCGCTATCCGACGGCTTTTTTAATTTATTATTGCCGGATAAATTTATATATCTCCGGTCGTAAAGCCCTTTTTCCCAATATCTATCCAATATATTATCTATATCGTTCTTTTTAGCGAATATACTCTTATTTCCTTTATATTTCTCCTGATATTCTTTATTTCTCTGCTCGACAAAATATTCTACTTCGTCTGGAGACTTCTCAAGATTCAGCGTCGCGTTTCCGCCGTTACACCCCATCTCGCAATTCAGGCAGTCTACCAGTAACGGCGAATACCCTTTTTCAACCATTCCGTGAAGTTTATCAAGATAGTTATAGATGATTTCAGGTCCCTCGATTTTTCTCGAAATATTATTAACGCCGGGATTATAACGCTCGACCGTTCTCAACAGTCCTCCGGGCGTGGAAAACAAGACCGCCCTCTCCGCTTGCGGATTAGCAAAATCCTTCTTCGGATAATTGTCGAGCGTTATATTATTTTTTGAAAAATAGTCGTTTATCGATCTAATAGTTACGTTGTAAGTACCAAGTCCGATCTCTTCAAACTCCCTTTTTTTGGCGACGCAAGGAGATATAACGGCGATTTTATGATCTTTATACTCGGGGTAATACTTTTTAATCAGTTTGATGGTATGCGCCATCGGGCTATCGCAAGGAGCGAGATATTTTAGCAATTCCGGTTTATATATTTCAATATAACTTACT
Source organism: Spirochaetota bacterium (assembly GCA_017998755.1). Classification (GTDB taxonomy): domain Bacteria; phylum Spirochaetota; class GWE2-31-10; order GWE2-31-10; family MWDO01; genus MWDO01. The sequence continues at coordinate 3,490 of JAGOCL010000169.1, forward strand.
ATCGCCGGACAAGGTTGCGAAATCAACAATTTGGGATTGTTCTCTTTCAAATGATGCAGATACGATTTGATGGTCAATTCGGCGCCGAAACTTACGTCGAATACGGCTTTTACTCCTATAGATATAAGCCAACCGTTAAGATTGAGCAGTCGGTTAGGAAAGCTTGACGCTACCGCCGGAGCGGCGATTGCAACGATCTTTTCTTTACTCTTAATACCCGCAATAAATTTATCAAAGTCGTCTACTATAACTCTAGCTTCATGAGCGCAAGCTTTTATACAACTTCCGCAACCTATACATAAATTTTCATTTATTTTCACATAATCGCCGCTACCGTCGTTACAGTATTTTACCGGACAAACCGAGATACACTTATGACAATTCACGCATTTATCTTCGTCGACTTTGATTACTATTGGCAAGCTCTTCATTTTTGATGACTCCTAAAAAACTCTGAATAAAAGTAGAAATTTCAACGGTTACTATCGTATTAACGCAAGTAGGATTTGATTTGATAACTACTCCCTCTATTGTAAGATATTTATTAAAAAAATTCAATTATTTTTCAATTTTTTCTGTAATCTGTTAGTTTTTCTTCGGTTCCTTATTTTTACAATTAAAGAAACCGCAAAGCGATAAAACCTTTTTTAAAAATATTTAATTTATAGACCGCCGTTGACGAAATTTATAAGAAAACGGGGAGAATTTATGTTAGCGGTAACCAAATTACAAAACGGAGAGAAACTTACGCTTACAAACGGCGGCGAGTTATCGCTTTTTTTTATAGGAGTCGGATCCGCTTTTTCAAAGATACACAACCAAACTAATATCTTGGTAATAAAAGGATCCGACCACATTCTGATCGATTGCGGAACTCTGTGCCCCAAAGCTTTATGGAGTTACGGATGCCCTATCGTAAATATAAATAACGTTATTATAACTCACAGCCACGCCGATCATATAGGCGGTATGGAAGAGTTAGCGCTTATGTCCCGGTACGTTGTAAAGAAGAAACCTAATCTCTACATCCCCGCCGAATACAAAGACGCTTTTTGGGATTATTCGTTAAAAGGGGGTATCGCTTTCGGAGAATTGAAAGATCAAAAAAACTTGACGATTAATGATATTTTTGAGGTTCATGAAACCGAGAAAATACTAGATACTCCGAGATTTATATTTGACGCTCAAGTCGGCGGTCTAAATATAAAACTGTTTAGAACAATGCATATACCCGATTCTGCAGACGGCTGGAAAGATTCGTTTTACTCATACGGAATTATATTAGACGAAAGTATCATTTTTACTTCCGACACAAGATTTGACCGTGAAATTGTCGAAGTTATCGGAGAAAAGTACAATATCAAATATTACTTCCACGATTGCCAACTATTTACCGGCGGAGTGCACAGCTCCATCGACGAGCTCAAATCGTTTCCGCCGGACGTTAAAAAAAGAATGTACCTTTCCCACTACGGAGATAACTTTGAAAATTTTACCCCGGAAAACGACGGATTTGCCGGTTTCGCGCGGGAAGGACATTTCTACTCTCTTTTTTAAAGATATTTAACTCGTCCGGTTACGAACTACTCTTTTTTCTTCCCTTTTGATTTTTTGAGCTAACCGCAGGATACGGAATGCGCCGCGCCCTTCCGCTTTTATCAAAAATAACCCCTTCTCCCCATCTTATCATATCGGGACAATCGTCTCTGATCCACGCTTTCAACCTCTCGAGAGTCGTTGTAAATTTAGCGATAAGTTTCATAAGGCGCAGTTCGTCGTCCTCAACCCCTTTCTGGTATATCTCTTCGTATTCAACTTCCGGATCTACAAGTAAAAAAGGACAAAAAAGCGATACCTTTATCTGTCTCAAAGGATATAACAATTTAGTCTCGATCGTAATCGGAACATTTTGATCCCTGATCAGATTGAAAGATACAATTTCGTGACACTCCTCTTTTCCCGCCAACATCTCTTCGGTAATATCGTTTATTACCGATCTAATCCTATCATAAAGCATATTAACCGCCCTTTAAATTCGACTTTCTATATTATAATAGATTTTATTAATTTTTCAAAAATAAATTGAAAAAAATTTGTATTTTTAAATTTTATTATTATAATTAGTGTTATATTAAATCCTAGAGGTATTATATGAAAAAAACATTTTTAATTTTTGCATTAGCTTTGGCTTTTTTACAGACGGCTTTTTCGCAGGACTTATCCAAATACAGCGTCGATCAAAAAGTAGTCGTCTACGGCTATACGCTTATGTTAGATAGCGCGGCGGATACGATGGATTCGATATCCAACGACGAATTAAAACAGTTAAACGAAATGTTAATTATGGCGGACGGGGATTACGAACTGCTTTTAGACGATCTTATGTCTAACGCCGATCTAAAAGGGTATAAACCGGAGAGTCTTTATATCAGATATGAAATTCTAAGGGATTTCAAAAACAAAACGGATATTCAACTTATCGATAATATGGTTCAAAGTTTGATAAAAAAAGG
>JAGOCL010000170.1 GCA_017998755.1 Spirochaetota bacterium
ATCGCCCCTGAAATTATTCTTTTGAATCCTATACCTGATTGACATAAATAAAACCTCCTTAAATAATGTATCATAAAGTAGACATAATGTATCAAGGTATATACATTGAAAGAATTCGCAATGCAAGAAGAAAATATAAGAAAACGAGTTATTTGAATTATTTTAAGCACAAGTAATGTTTAATACCGATGACCTGATAGTCGTATTGCAATGACCAGACCATCGGGAAGCGATGACCATATAAGAGCGATACGATGAGGTAGGGGCTTTTTTCATCATCAAAAGTAAATTAGGATTACAATATTCTTGCATTGCAACCCTTTTGAGAGTATTACATTTTGAAAAATGGAGGCGAAATGAAAAAACTACTAATAATATTTTTATCGGTTTTATTTATATTCAGTTGCGCTCGTGAGGCAGCAGAGAAACTAAAAAATACCATTGATGATTATTACAATTCATCAATCAAAGCATTATCGCAGGTAGAATTAATTTACCTGAAAATGTTACCGGTTGATAAAGAGGGTAATATTGATAATACCGCAAAATTTGAGGTATTAAATCATTTTGATAAAATTGAGGCAGCTTACAAATCATATAAAGATATTTTTGAAAAATTGGAATCCGGCTATTTTTTAGCTGCCCCGACTGTCCAAAAATCAAAAAAGATATTGGAAAAACTTTTAAAACAGCAAGTATATTTTTATCAGTTATTAGATCAGCCGAATTCAATCTGTTTTTTTTCAGACCATTTAAAAAAGGGTAGTGTAGTTGATTTATCAGAACCGGAAGAAAATATAAGAATTGATACGCAAAAATTATTATATTTCGCAATAATAAAAGGTCTGCTTGTTTTAGAACTGGTTGAAAATTATAATAAGTTTGATATATCAAGCATAAACAATATAATTTCTGATTACAATATAAAATTAAATAATCCTGATTTTAATGAAAATATAAATTTTATCATCAACAGAATCGGAGGCAGTAAATGAATGATTTTTTATTGTTAAAATCGATAGGTGAGGGGATTGTTGAATTAAAATCAAAATTTTACAGTGTCCCGGATTCAGAGAAAGATAAAATATCGGCTGAAATTGAGAAACTCTCTAATGAATATAAAAATATTTATCAATTATCTCTTAAAAATAGTCTAATCGTAACAGAAAAAGACATTTTGCAGATGGAGAAGTTAAGAAAAGAGATAAATACCTGCTCGACAGTTACAGAAATTCTTGAAACGGTAAAAAACCTATTTTTATTTATCTTTGGTATCTCATCAAATATTATAAGTAATATGAAAAACTAATAAATATGAAAAGAAAAACAATACTTTTAACAAACGGATTTATAATATTTCTTATGACCGGAATTATTTATATTTTTATGGAGGTTGTTTTTACTTCATTATTAACCGATGAAATGATAAAAAAATATGAGTTCAAAGAAACAACCGGAACATCATCGACAAAAGAGATAAAAAAAGCAAGTTTAATCGGGTTTTCAAGCGGTTGGATGTGTATAATCGGCGGAATTTCCGGCTTATCATTATTTGGAATATATAAACTCATAAATAAACGGTTTAATATTTTTTTTGCTTCAATACTTGGGGCTGTTATAATTAACATTATAGAGTTTATTTCAGGAGTTATTCTAAATCTCAATTTTAAACTGAATATCTGGGATTATTCAAATCAGTATTTTAATCTATTGGGACAAATATGTTTATCTCATTCGTTTATATATCTGCTTTTTATCTGTCCTGTTTCATTCTGGTTTTTTGGTTTTCTTGAATCACAATACCAGGTAAATCAAAAGAAAAAAATAACCCTGTTTATTATTTATAAAAATCTGGTTAATCCGAGAGCAAATAATATAAATATTATGATAAATAAAGATAATAATTCCCCGCCTCAATTTGATTTTTAAAATAAAGATTTATTCTTCAATATGCAACTCACAAACGACAGACTCCGACATCGTGTCTCCGTCTTTCGCATACCTTGCTCTTGTCTGACAAATTATCATCCGTGATAATGCAGACAAGAGGCGGTATGCGACATTTGCGAGTTGGATTTATTGATGGTATATTTATTTATTCTTTTTCATAATCGGCGGAGGATGATGTGTTTTAAAATCCCCGCTTTTTTATAAATAGATAATATAAACAGGATTACCATAAACTAACATATAAAAAACCAAGCGCGAAAAGTCGGCATAATACCCCGTTATCGGTAAAGCGTACGACGCGCGTCCGCTTCTGCGGTTGACGATAACGGGTGTTATGTCGCCGAACAGCAAGGACGCTGTGAGGGAAACTTATCGCATTATGTAGAAAAATCCGAAAAAGCGGGGAGGGGAGGGGGAGGATATTAATATTTTTCTCTCTTTGTTAAAATAGTATTTTTGTCTTTTTTAATACAATAAAATATGATATAGTCTTTCAGGATAAAAGATGAAAGAAATTGAAAATAAAAAAATGTATTATTTTGTTGACGAGTCAGGTGATCCGAATTTCTTTAATAAAAAAGGAGAAGACCTTGTTAAAAAAGGAAATGTCAGCAAAGTATTTATTTTAGGATATTTGGAAACCGACTCAATTAATATAATATCAAAAAATATTCAAAATATTAAGAATGAAATTAAAAATGATCATTATTTACAAGATATTCCATCTGTAAAGAAATCTTTATTACATCTACATGCAAAAGATGATTGTCCAGAGGTCAGACAAATAGTTTTTAAAGCAATAGAAAAAATGAATATTAAATGTCATATTTATGTTGCAAGAAAAGACAGTAATCTTTTTAGAAAAAAATTTAATGCAAAACAATCAAAATTCTATGAGTATATGATTGAAAAATTATTTGAAAACAGACTTCATCTTTATTCTGAAATTGATGTTTATTTCTCAAAAATGGGAAATATTGTCCGTGAACAAAATATGAAAAATGCTTTGGAAAATGCTAAAAACAATTTCAGTGAAAAATGGGGAAATAATAATATTAATAATAAAATTAGAATATTTATTCAAGAACCATCCCAAATTCAACCTTTACAAATAATTGATTATTTAATCTGGACTATAAACAGAATATATGAAAAACAAGATATGAGATACTATAATTTTATTAAAGACAAAATAAGTTCAATTGTTGATATATTTGATAATGAAAATTATCCGAATAATTTTTATAACAAAAAGAATCCATTTGATATAAAAAAAATAAGTCCTATTGATTAGCTAGGTAACTTTCGTTACACAAGGCATGGAGCCTGCTTTCACTAATCCGGGACTTAATTAGAATATAATATAATTTTTTATTAAAATCAATATTTTTTTTAATATTCATAAAAATAATAATTTACTCCAATAATCTTTTCAATCCTGAAATTTTCGGCTGCCTCGTCGGGTAATAATCAATCATCGCAGAAGTTGCATGCCCGGAAACTGATTGTATTTCTGCATTAGATTTTCCAAGCAATCTCAATTCTGTTATTACAAATTTCCTGAAACAATGTGGAGATATACTTTTTGCAAATAATTCAAGTCCCGCTCTCTGAATAACGGATAAAATAAACCTGTAACTTATCGGCTTTCTGTAAAGTCCGTTTGCAAAAAGGTAATCATCATCCTTTAAAGTTGAGATTGTAATATATGCAAGAATGTAAGAAAGACAGGGATTATCAATAAAAACTTCCTGCCCTGATTTCTCCTGTTTGAAATGTAATACCGGCTTTTTTGCTTCTTTAACAGATATTTTTAAAACATCGCCGATTCTCTGTCCGGTATAAGCTAACAGATTTACAATAATAAAATTTCTCAATGATGAAAATTTCTCATGACTGTTTTCAGCAGACTCATAATGTTTTCTGAAATGTTCGACAAATACTTTTACTTCCTCTTTCGACATATCCTCTTTTGTCGAATGTTTGGGTATCTGTTTGGAGAGATTCTTTCTAACCTCGCTATGAGGCAAGCGGATTTTTAACTCTTTTTCAACATAACTTCGGACGGCCGATATTTTCAATAATTTACTGTTCGGCTTGTAATCGGGAATGTTGTTGAAAAACTCGTCGATCTTATCCGACGCCTCCTCCGGCGGTAACTCGCGTAGATTGTCATAATCCTGAAAATTATTCGATAAAAATGTCTCAATTGCCCTTGTATACGCATCGTTAGTGTTGGGATTTGATAAATCAAGCATAGAATTACTCCGGAAAATCGTTTTATATATTATCGGGATGATTTATCCGGAAGTTTATAAAAAAGTGATTCAGATAATACGGTTTATGTGAAGTATTCACATAATTAAAAGGGCTATATGAATAAACATATAGCCCCCAAGAGAATAATTATTTTTTACCAAAATATTCTTTTACTTTTACAACTGAATTTCCAACTTTATCTACTGCAATTCTTAACTTCGATTCAGAAACATTAAAATAATTACACCAGTAATCAATTTCATATTGCTCATCAAAAGATATTTTGGATCGGTCTTTAGGACCTCTAATATTCTTATTATCTTCATCATTCCATGACATAAACGCCTCCATTAAAATTTAGTATCTTTGTAACTCGAATCATTACCATAACTATCTTTATCTCTTATCTGACCGTTTGGTCTGTGGATAACTACTTCAGACTTCTGATTAATTGCAATCTCTTTTGCAATATCAATTGCCTGTTTTTGAGTCTTTGCAATAGCAGTATTTTTAATATTTCCTGCGCCTTTTACCGCCCAATTTGTTCCGTTTGGAACAACATGTTGATTTTTACCCATAACAGCTCCTTATTTTTTAATAATAGATTAGGAAGTTTGACTTGACTTTTTAATTAAATTATACGATAAGATATTTCCGGTAAATTATCGTAGGGAAAAGTCTATGTCCCTACCTTCCCGAATTCGGGACATGTAAGGAACTTTGATCTGCTTTAACAAAGCTTTTCAAAGTTCTATTTTTTTCACCTATAATATAACAACACTTTTATATTTAGTCAATAATATTTTGTAAAATACGCAATATTTTATTGCATATTATTTTATAATATATTATATTTTATTATATATCTTACGATATAAGATATATATTGTTTCACATAATAAGGAAAACAAAATGGAAATATTAAAAATTAAACTTGATGGGTTTAAAAACATCTTTGAAACAGAAATAGAATTTAGTAATATTACAGCATTGTTGAGTTTAAATAATTATGGCAAATCAAATCTTATAGAGGGAATTAAATTTGCTTTAACTTATATCAATGTTCCAAATAAAATAAAAACTTCCTATATGAAACATATTCCATTAATCCCGATAAATAAATCAACAGCGGATAAAAATTTTTTCTTTGAAATTGAATTAAAGAATATTATTAATAATACTGAATATTTTATAAATTACGATTTTTCTTTTGAATGGTATAAAACTGATAAAAGCGGTAACAGAATTATTTCTGAAAATCTGAAAATTAAAGACAAGATTAATGATAAATTTACAACTTATATAAAAAGAGATTCTGATAATATCGGATATTATAAAACATCCGAAACAGGCAGAGCAGACAAAGAAATTAAAACAGAAAGAGATGAACTTATAATAAATAAACTTATTCACTTTGATTTATATTATTTAGATAAAATTAAAGACTTAAATAATTTAAGATTTGACCCTTTAACATTTTACGATCCTACTGACTCTTTTAATTTCTTCCCTTTTGAAATAGAAAATAATGAAAAGTTTATTCTTGATAAAAATTATGGGAGTAACATTTCAAGAATAATATATGAACTTAAAGCAGATGAAGATACTAAAGATAAATATGAGCTTCTGATAAATTCTTTTTTATCTTTATTTCCAAATTTAAAATCAGTTGAGCCAATATCAAAAGAATTTAAACCGGAAAAAATAGTTACTAATGAAAAAATACCCTTTAAAATCATGGATAAAATCTATGCTCTTTATGTTCAGGATGACACCATAAATCAACCGAT
>JAGOCL010000171.1 GCA_017998755.1 Spirochaetota bacterium
AATTTTATTACAACCGGATTTGGGGACTATGCTAGTTTTTATTCCGATCGTTTTAGTAATATCTTTCATGGCGGGAATAAAAAAGAGATATATAATTTACACTCTTCTATTTATCTTTTCCATTACGATTATTCCGGTAGCGACGTCTATAAATCATCTTTTTTTTAACGATGAAAACGAGTTGATTTATCTACTATTAAATCCAAAATACATCATAATAGTTTTCTCGACCTTAATTGCAACTTTAATAATAGCCCTTTTAGCTTATTTTAACGTTATAAAAGGCATTAATGATAAATTCAGATTATTTTTTTACTGGTATATTTTTTTTATGTCTATTTTTATCATCGGAGGAGCGCTGTCTTATCCCGTCGATAGATATATCTTGAAAGGATATCAAAAAGACCGTCTTCTGATTTTTTTCAATCCCGAATTTGATCCCAAAGATAAGGGATTTCATATAATACAATCAAAAAACACAATAGGAAACGGCGGTCTTTTGGGTAAGGGCTGGACTAAAGGAGAGCTTACTCAAAATTATTTTTTACCGGAACAGGCGACTGACTTTATATATCCGGTTATCGCCGAAGAAAAGGGGTATCTGGGTAGTTTGATAATATTGATACTATACGGATTAATTTTTTTTAGGGGATTTCATATAGTTCTTAACGCAAGAGACAATTGGAGCGCTTACGTCATAATAGGCCTTATGTCTATGCTCCTATTTCATATATTTGAAAACATGGGAATGTGCCTCGGAATTATGCCGATTACCGGTATTCCTCTGCCGTTTTTGTCATACGGAGGATCGTTTCTTATGTCATGTTTTACAACCATCGGGATTATTTTAAATATAGGTATAAATAAATATCAATATAACTAGGATTAATATGTTTGAGAATATTTCAAGAGATTTATTAAATTTTCAAAAGCCGGCGCGATATATCGGATCGGAATTAGGTATTCCGCAAAAGGATTATGAAAATTCGTTTGTAAGGTTTGCTTTGTGCTTCCCAGATTTATATGAAATCGGAATGTCTAATCTGGGAATAAAAATTATTTACGATATTATTAATTCTTTAGAATTCAGCTCTTGCGAAAGAGTATTTTCGGTTTGGCGCGATTTTGAAAAGTATTTACGAGACAATAATTATCCTTTGTATACGTTAGAATCAAAATCGCCTCTAAGTAATTTTGATTTCATAGGATTTTCCATACAGTACGAGCTATTATTTACAAATTTCTTGAATATTTTAGATCTCGGAAAAGTAGAAATCTTATCTATAGATAGAAAAGAAGGAAGCCCGATAATAATTTGCGGCGGACCTTCAATTACGAATCCGCTACCCTATTCTCCGTTTGTAGATCTATTTTTAATAGGCGAAGGCGAAGACGCTATTGTAGAAATTTTATCGGAATATAAATCTCTAAAAGAGAAAAAAACCGCGCGCGAAGAAATTATCGAACAGCTATCTAAAATTGAAGGAGTTTATTCTCCAAAATATTCAGAAAATATCGTACGAAGAAGAGTTTATCAATCTTTTGTAAACGACAAAGGAATTAATAATCATATAATACCAAATATCGACGTAGTTCAAAATAAACTTGTCGTTGAGATAATGAGAGGATGCCCTAATAAGTGCAGGTTTTGTCAGGCCGGAGTTATATATAAACCATATAGAGAAAAAAATATCGATACAATTGTAAAATCAATCGACGAAGGGTTGTCAAAACTGGGAACAGACGAAGTAACGCTCGCAAGTTTATCCTCAGGCGATTATTCTAAAATCATCGAATTGGCTCAATTATTTAATGAAAAATATAAAAATAAATTCATATCGTTTTCATTTCCATCGCTAAGAGTCGAATCTTTTAACAAAGAATTGCTTCCGTTGTTGTCGGGAGTAAGAAAGAGCGGTTTAACTTTTGCCATAGAAAGCGGCAGTATAGAGGGAAGGTATTCTATAAATAAGCCGATTGAACTTGAAAAAATCCTTGATATAATTAACTATGCGATATCAAACGGATGGAAGATAATAAAATTATATTTCATGATCGGACTTCCAAATATCCCTAACGAGGCCGACGAGATAATAAGTTTTGTCGATAATATTCTCCAAAAATTCAGAAGAATAGAAATAAACTTAAACGTCGCGGTATTTGTCCCCAAACCTCATACGCCGTTTCAATACATAGCTCAAATCTCTATAGAAGAAGCCGAAGAAATATTTGGAAAATTGGAACAACATTATAGAAGAACTAGAGTGAAAATAAAGAAACACAATCCCGATATGTCTTTTGTGGAGGGCGTTATTAGCAGAGGAGACGCAAACGTCGGTTACGCTTTTCTCGATCTTTTCAAGAAAGGGGTAAGATTTGACAGTTGGGAAGATCAGTTTGATTTTAACAATTATACCGAATCGTTTGAAAAATTCGATATTACTTACGATAGATATTTGAAGGAAAGAGACGACGACAGGATTTTTTGGAAATTCATAGATTGCGGAGTCGACGATAAATATTTGAAAAACGAACTAAATAAATCCGAAAATCATCAGATAACAAAAAGTTGCAAAGAAGAATGCGAAAAAGACTGCTCGATTTGTAAAGACGACATAAAAATAAACGAAGCGCAAGATAGCGACGAAATTAGAGCGAAAAACGAAAACGCTCCTCTATCCGATAAGAACTTAAAAATCAGATATTTGATAGAGTTTAGTAAAATAAATCTTATGAAATATCTCGGACATATCGATTTGTTAAAATATTTTGAAAGACTTTTTAGAAGAGCCGGTATTGACGTAATTTTTACCAGCGGATTTAATCCTCATCCAAAAATGCAGTTTTCGTCCGCTTTATCGCTTGGAATCGAGTCGGATTGCGAGATATTAGAGTTTTTTACTCATACTATTTACGATACGGAGGACTTAAAGTCAAGATTGAGGCGCTTGGAACATCGCAATTTGAATATCCTTAGAATCAAAAAAATTGAGAACATGAAAAAAATCTCGTTTGTCGATCAGATATATATGACAAAGTACATAATATCATACGACGCTCAATATTACGAAGAAATAAAGAAAATGCTCCTTGAATACCCTACTCAAAATCTTACTTATAATTTTGAAAAAAACGGTAAAACAATTCAAGGGAATTATGCGGATTACTTATCGTTATACATGGATAAAGACGTATTATACGCAGAGGAGCAGAATATTCATAATAAACCTAAAATATTTAACGCCGTAGTTGATATTTTTCAAAATAAAATATATAATATAAGAAAGTCGAGGTGTTTTTGTAAAGAAGACGATAGAATGCCGGATTTATTCGATATATTAAACTGAGAGACGCTACAATGGACGATGCGATCAAGAATGTAATTTGCGGAATACTTATCATTGATAAGAGATTTTCAATTTTAGATATATCCGATGAGTTTGAAAATATTACCGAGTATAAATTATCAGAATTAAAAGAGAAAAGTATAGAGATAATAAACGATACTTTCCTTGAAAAAATATACCTTCAAATAAAAAATAAAAGTCATAACGTCATTAATGACGAATTAACTATAAGAACAAAATCAAAAATAGAGAAATCAATAAAAAGACGAGTTTCGTTTATTATTTCAAATAACGACGTAGAGAAAATCGTAATATCCATCGTTGATATCAGCGATTCAAAAAAATACGAGCTCGAAATCTTTAATTTCCAAAAAATGGAAACTTTAAGCGCTATAACTAAGTCGATCGCTTTAGAGTACAACAACTTATTAGCGGCAATTATCGGTTTTTCATCGTTCCTCAAATCTATGATAAACCCAACAAACGAGATATATAATTATCTAAATATTATCGAAAATAACGCTAATAAAGCCTCTACCCTAACCAATCAACTTATGAGTTTTGCCGGAAATAATTATTTTAGACAAGCTCAAATTGAGTTAAATAAATTAATTAAGAGCAACGTCGATATATTTCAAAAATCTTTGACGTCAAACATTTCTATTAAAGAAAATTTATATCAAGGGGCGATACTGCTGTACTGGGATGAAAACCAGATTCACCAAATAATAATAAACACTATACTAAATTCTAAAGAAGCTATTGAAGACGCAAAGATTGAAGAAGGTATTATAGAGATTTCTACAAATATCGTAGATGGTAACATAGTATATGAAATATCGGATAACGGAATAGGCATATCCAACGATAATATTGATAAGATATTTGAACCGTATTATACAACTAAAGAAATCGGCAAACATACCGGGCTCGGGCTTTCGGTTACTCAAGGAATAGTAAAAAACATGAACGGCGCGATATTGTGTAAACAAAACGAGAAAAAGACAGTTTTTACGATAACTATACCTTATAAAGAACCTAATATGAACGAACTCTTTGTGAAAGACTTTAGGGGTTCAAATCAAAATATATTAATCATCGACGACGTCGACGAGATCAGGAATCTGGCTAGCGTATTATTAAAAAATAAAGGGTTTAACCCAATAGGCGCCAAATCCGGTAAAATGGCTCTTGATATACTTCATAATAATAAAATAGATTTGGTATTATTAGATATTGTTATGCCGGAAATGACCGGCGAAGAGTTTTTTAAAGTGATCAATAAATTATACCCGGAGATTCCCGTTATATTACTAACCGGCTGTATGGAAGAAAATATAGTTAAATCCATGACGGAAAAGGGCTTGAAAGACGCGATACTCAAACCTTTTCAAACGTTTGATTTCTACAATAAAATAGCTAAAATCTTTAACAACTAAACAAAGCCCTTTTCATAACGTCGATAGGAGCTTCTCTACCCGTCCATATCTCGAAAGATTTAGCGCCCTGAAAAATTAGCATATCTTTGCCGTCGATAAAGTTCTTTATATCAGTTTGCGTATGCCAGTATTTGAGATCAAAATATGTAGTTTGATTGTTATGATTTTGAATTAGGTCTTTGAATTCTTTAGTCGTTGAGTTTATTACCAAAGAATAATCGTCTAAATTATGGTTAATTTTGTCAAAATCTATTGGCGTTACAAAATCAAATATCTTGCAAATATCATCCGCTTTACTCATAGTCCTGTTTGTTATCGAAATATCGGAAACGCCGTAGCGGTTTAGCCCATAAATCGCGCCGTTTGTCGCGCCGCCCGCCCCTATTATCAAAACTTTGCAGTTTTTATCAATTTTATTATTCTCCAGAGTTTTGAAAACTCCATACCAATCGGAGTTATGCCCAATCCATTGATTATTTTTTACTTCTATCGTATTTACAGACTTGATCGCATTAACGTCCGCCGAACAATCGTCTATGAACTCCATAATATCGCGCTTATAAGGCACGGTAATATTCATCCCAAGCAGATCAATTTTTTTTAGTCCGGCAACTACGTCTCTGAAATCCTTTTTATCGATTTGTAAAGCGAGATAGACGGCGTTAATATTAAGATGACGGAATGCGGCGTTTTGAAATACGGGAGACTTGGAATGTTCGACAGGATCGCCAATAATAAAAGCCGGTTTGGTTTGAGCGTTAATGTTATTCATAATCAAAATATTGTTGTAATCAGAATCGAAATAAAATCTGCCCGAGAGGGGACTCGAACCCCTACAGACTTGCGCCCACTAGGACCTGAACCTAGCGTGTCTACCAATTTCACCACCCGGGCTTTATTTACGGAATAATAACATAAATTTGATAAAATATCAATTATTATAAATAAAAAAAAATAAAAAATAGTTTATTATGAATATATCGAATTTTATCTTGACGAATATGAAATTAAGGATTAAATTATATTAATATCTGCAAGATCATATCGGGGGTAATAATGAAAATATATCAAAAACTACAAAAACGGGGGGGGTATATCGTCTATTAAGTAAGAATGTAAAATTAATAATATTAATTTCTACGCTTGTTCTGCTCGCCTTATCCTACCTATCGACTGCCTGTTCGGAGGCCGCATTCAAAGCGATCG
>JAGOCL010000172.1 GCA_017998755.1 Spirochaetota bacterium
ATCGAGAAATAAAACCGATACATTTGTTCCGGTCGTTGCAAAGATGTTACTCGGCATGGAGACTACGCCGCGGAGCATCTTTTCTTCGACCAGTTTTTCACGAATCTTTCTTTCGATACCGCTTTGAGCCGTTATAAAACCTGTCGGTACAACAACGGCGGCTTTTCCCGTTGCAGAAAGTGAAAACATTATGTGCTGGATAAAAAGCAAATAAATTGCCATTTTGTCAGGGCTTTTCGGCGTGATATTTGGAATGCCAGCAAAAAAACGGTTGTTGTTTTGTTTTGTATCGAGATCATTTCGCCAATCGCTGAAATCAAGTTTAAACGGCGGATTAGAAACTATGTAATCAAAAGTCGCGAGCTTGTCGCCGTTTTTATGGTATGGCTCTTTAAGCGTGTTTCCTTGAATGATATTTTGTATAGAATGAACAAGGTTATTTAATATCAAGTTTAACCGAAGCATACTTGATGATTTCTGAGAAATATCCTGAGAGTAGATGGTACATCGGTCTTCGCCGATAGCATGCGCAAGATTCATCAAGAGAGTTCCCGAACCGGCGGCAGGGTCATAACAGGTAACATTGCTTACTTTTTTGTCAACAAGTATAGACGCCATAATTTTTGCAACAGCATGAGGCGTATAATACTCTGCGTATTTTCCTCCTCCGTCTTTGTTGTAGTCTTTGATCAGGTATTCAAATATGGTCGAGAAGAAATCAAACTTCTGCTGAAATATTTTTTCAAAACTGAAATTAACAAGCTGATTAATTAAAGCCCGGCAGAAATTATCACGCTGTGAACTGTCAGTAATATAATTTGAAAGCTCATCAAATAAAATTATCTTTGCGCCTGTTCCTGTTTTAACAGAAAATATTTCATTGTTTAAAATCGCTATATCCCGAAGAGTGTCATCAAAATATTTTGCAAACTCCGGTTTGTTTTGATTGTTATGCAGGCTTGATATAAAATGTTCTCTTTTCAGCTTCGCGCTGTCAGCGCTCATTTTTAAAAGCAGTATTTCATATTGCTTGTCAGTATATTTTGCTATCTCCTGTTCCCAGTTCGCAGAGCTTTTTAACTTCGGGTCAAGCTCCTTTACTTCATAACCAAACTTATCATTCATGAATTTATAAAGAAATACCTGAGTAATGATTTTAAATTCATTGCCGTCGTTCCCCAATCCGTAATTGGCGCATATCCCTTTAAGGTTATCAATAAGCTCTTTTGTCTTTATTGTAAAATCTTGTGTCATTCATATACTCCATGAAATTCTTTTATATATTCTTTTGCTACACAGTTATTTATAAATCGGGCGGTATCCGGGTCAAGGTCAACTTTAACTTTTTCAAATCCGCCGATAACTAACGGCATCAGCATATTATTAAAATAGCCTTCATTTTCTAATAATTTTGTATTTATGAGTACTTTTTCGTCAGTCAATTTTTTAATTCCGAAAAGCGTGTCAAATATTGCGAGTTCTTTTTTGGTTATATTTCCCTTTTCTAAAATTCTCTTATGTACCCGCGCATATTTTTCATCATTCATATATCTTGCTTTCAATAGATTATTTTTCCTATTGAGTTCTGCAACTTTATCAAAAATATTTTGTAAAGCCCCGATGTTTTGTTTCATCTCATCCTGCGTTATCTCATCAAGGTTCTTTTTATCAAAAAGCCTTTTTAGTTCATCATATAGCGAAACAAATTCAGGGTCTTTCTGATCAAAATTACCGCCTAAAGCTTCTCTTGTTTTTCGAAGAATATCTTTAAGCTGATCGGCAATTATCATCTCTTCTTCTGATACTTTTTTAAACATAAAAAGAACATTTTCTAAAGCTACATTAAGAAGATTGGTTGTGTCAACATTGTTTTGAACAGATTCTTTTAGATTTAATAATTCAAGATGCCTTACAGTCTCATTGTAAAGCTGATTTAACTTTTTAAAATCAATTTTTTCCAGTAAGTCAAAATGACCGTAAAGGCGGATAATATTATAAAGGTTTCTTGCATTCTCCAATGCCTTTTTTATTTCTAAAACTTTTTTCCTGTCTTCAATCTGACTGATCTGCTGTGAAAATATTTCAGCATTAGTTAAGTCATAATGAAAAAGCTTTTCTCTTATGTCCTGAATATCTGCTTCAATTTCTTCTTTTGACATAAAAAGTTTTGAATAAGTTTCCATCTCATCGCCAAGTTCTCCTTGAAGCTCATCAAAGTATTCCTTGTTTGTTTTATCAAATTCGCTTCTTATATCTGCAAAATCTACGACAAATCCGAATTTAAACTTTTTATACGGACGATTAACACGCGTAAGCATTTGAAGTAAATTATGATCTTTTATAAGTCTTCCAATATAAAGTTTTTTAAGCCGTTTTGCATCAAATCCGGTAAGAAGCATATTATAAACAAACAATAAGTCAATTTTACCGTCTTTAAAATCCTCTATTTCCTGTTTGCGGTCATATTTTGAACCAATATCATGCAGTATCAATGAAGCGGTTAGACTGTTTTTTTGTTCCTTCCGGTACATATCATATTCTGCAACAGGTTCTTCCGCTTTATGATATCCGGTATCAACGGCTTCAATTGTTTTCTGTTCAGGATTGTATTTCTTAATAAAAATATCAAATAATTTACGAGCCTGGTCTGAACTGTCGCAAACTACCATACCGCCGATTGAATGATCGCCAAAACGGATTCTGCTTTTAATAAAATCTTGAACTATATAATCAAGCATAGGCTCGACAAATTTATCATGCGCATAAATTATGCGTTTATCTGCATCGCCTTTTAGTATTTCAATTTCTTTCAATGCCTGTTCAAGTTGAATTTTATAATTTGTCTCAATTCCTTCCCTTATTAACCGTAATGTATACCCATCGGCAATAGAGGCATTGTAATAGTATTTGTGAATATAGTCGCCGAAAGTATCGCGCGATTTTCTGTCTGATAATATTAATGGCGTTCCGGTTAATCCAATGAGGATTGCATTTCTATCTGAATTAAATAGATTCGCTAAAAAACTTCCGGTAGGGTTATAACTTCGATGAACTTCATCAAGAAAATAAACCCTTTGTATATTTATATCGTAATCGCTTGCCCGCAATACATCGGTATCATCTTTAAACTTTTGAATATTGACAACTGTGATTTCACTTTTACCGGTAAGATTATGGATAGCCTGTTTTAAATGAAAATTCTTCAGTAAGTCTTCTTTTGAGTTTACTGTATGAACAGTCAAACCTCTTATAGTAAATTCTCTTTTTGCCTGATTCATAAGATCAATTCGGTCAACGATGAAATAAAACTTTGGAATTATGCCTTTCTTTTGAAAATAATCCGTTAAGCAGGGGACATTATAACAGGAGAGCGCAGTCTTACCGCTTCCTTGCGTATGCCAGATAATCCCCTTTTTAATACCCGCGTCAATTTTGTTTTGTATTGCCATCGTTGCAAAAACTTGAGGATAACGCATGATGTGTTTCTCTATTCCTTTTGATTCCTTTACATAAGCAATGCTGTATTTAAGAAAAAAAGCAAACCGCTCTTTACAGAACAAAGAAGTTATAATTCTATTTGTTGGCGTATTTAGTTCTTTATTGGTTATAAACTCAGGAGAATATTTTATCGCAATCAAATTGTTGTCTTTAAGTACCAGATTTTCAATAACATCATTTTCCTCTTCCAGTTCGGTATTTAAAACAAGCTCTTCCTTGAAACAGTTAAAATTAGCTTCATTCAATGAAGTTGTTGAGTAAAATGCGCCTTGAACCGGTTCTATTGATTCAACATCATATTCCATATTATTCGAAAAAACAAGCAGTTGAGTAATATTAATGAACTTTTTAAATTTTTTATTTTTAAACCTGATATTTATCCTGTCTCTTTCTGCCAAAATACCCTCATGATTATTGGGTTTCTTGACTTCTATAAAGGCAAGAGGCATACCATTAATCAGTATTGTAATATCAGGTCTGAATATATCCTCATCATTTTCATATTCCAATTCTGTAACTACATTAAATGAATTATTGTTAAAATTATTAAAATCAATTAATTTTATACCTGAAACAGCTGTGAGTTTTTTATAAAATTCCTTACCCAGATCATCATTATCTAGACATAAAGATATATCTTCAAAGATTTTTTTTGTATCGATATCAGTTTTATCGGAGTTGATTCTTTTTATGCTTTCATCAAAAATATCCATAAAAATATTAGTGTTTAAATCTTTAACATAATTCTTTAAAGATAAATACTTATAACCAAGTCTGCAGAGATGAAGTATCGCCGGTATTTTTACTCTTGTGTTTTCATTAAAACTCATTTAATTCTCAAACTCCTAAAGTATAAATCATATCGCCAGCCCTGCCCATAGCCATCTTAATAACTCCGAGCTTCTATCCTAAAAAATTTCCTAACTTAAACATACCTCGTCAATTCTTCTCGTCTATATAGTCGTCGGCGTCGAAGTATTCGCTTGCTAAGACAAGAAGGACGGCGTCGTCCCTAAAGTCGGTCATGGTGTGCCAATCTTCCGGTTCTAACAGAAGCCCCCAATCGGGAAATTCTAAAGCAAAAATCTCAACGTCTTCTCCTTTTTCAACGTTTACTTCGCAACTACCGTGAACGGGAATTAAAAGCATTCGGGTCTTTTTATGTCTGTGTCCGCCCCTTTCAATCCGTGTATTGGGAACGCCGTACATATAAAATACTCTTTTTATCTCAAACGGAATATCTTTCAATCCTTCGACGACGCACAAATTCCCTCTTTTGTCCGTAATATTTTTTAATTGGATCAATTTTGCCATGCTTTACTCCTTATTTATTAGCGGTAATATTATTTTATGTAAATTCCCGAAAAAACCTACGGGCGATATCAACTCTTCGTATAATTTTCTGTTATTTTGTTGAATTTTAATAAATTCTTCATCGGAGATTTTGGAGTGATACGACAAGAGAATTTTATCGATATTTTTCAGATCGTTTCTTTCTACCCAAACGACGTTTTTTTTCCAATCAACGATATGGTCGTAAGGAAGAACCGAATCGGTATTAATGAAAAGCGGTATCCTTCCGGCGCTGAGTACTTCGTAAAGTCGGTAAGAGAAATTCCCGCCGCCTCGCGTAACAATGCAGTAGTCCGAGTCGATGATATTGTCGGCGTACTCGGCTCTGAGTTCTTCGACGCTCTTTTTGTTTTTATTATTCATCCCCCAAAAGCTGTTACGTATAATAAAGGCGCCATTAATCCGCTTATTTCTTTTTATCCTTCTGACGGCTTCGCCCCGTAAAAATATACCGGTTTTGGATTGGTCAGTTTTATATCTACCCAGCGCTTTTTTAAGTAATTTCTTCGTTTGATTGACGACGCCTCTTTCGGAACTATCGTCGTAACCGCAATAGCCGACGGTCGGAATATCGCTTTTTTTTCTGTACGATATTTTTGAATCCGGAAAATAACTTATATAATCTTTAGACCACCCCGGCTCGGCAAATTCGTTAAATTTTTGTTTGGATTTATCAAAAGACGTTCGAAATATTATAGCGCTTTCTATATCGATATCTTCGTCTGAATCATTGTTAAAAAAAATAAGTATCTTTTTACGGTATTTATCCCATATATCCGCGCAATATTTCTTAAATTCGTCTTTACCGATATGGATATCGTGGTATTCCAACGGGTAGCAAACGACGTCGCATTCTTCTATCGAATCGACTATGTCAAAATACTCCTTACCCGACTTGACGTATTCCGAAAAACGCCCTTTATCGACAAAACCGTCGTATTCTTTCGGATATCCCAAAAACGGATATAGCAGTTGGATGTAATTTTGTTTATTTTTAACCAGTTCTTTATCGAAATAAATACTAATTTTTGGATTATCAGGCATATTTACCTCTTATTCAACAACTTTTTAACCATCTTTTTTATTTTCTTTAT
>JAGOCL010000173.1 GCA_017998755.1 Spirochaetota bacterium
ATGGTAGATTCCATCTCCTCTATACTCGAACTCATTTCTTCGATACTGGAAGCTAGTTCGGAAGAGCCCTGAGATAACGACTGAGCGGCGGAGGACACTTGATTTGCGCCGGAAAGAATACCGTCTGAAACGCTCTGTACTTCGGATAAAAGATTATTGAAATTTATTATTACGGTATCTACGGATCTTACAAGATCTCCTATCTCGTCGCTACGTTTTATAATTTTTTTATCAAAATCTGAAGACAGCTCGTCTCTAAGGTCTCCGTCGGCAATTTTTTGAGAAATTCCCGTGGCTCTTATAAGAGGTTTGGTTATAGAGAGAGTAAGCGTTAGTCCCAAAGCAATAGCTGTTATAAAAGCGGCTATAGTAATTGAAATCATAATTATGATAGTTAAATTTGCCGTATTTGTATTTGAATCTACAATTTTTTTTGATTGCTCTAACTTATTGGAGTAAAGATCTTCGAGTTCTTTTTGGATAGCGTTTGCTTGCGCTAAAGCTTCAACCGTTAAAAAGTTTTTTGCTTCCTCTATACGATTTTCAGAAGCCAAAATGACAAATCTCCCAACAACATTTTGTCTATAAGCTTCAAAGTCTTTATTGAATTTATTAAAAATTGCTCTTCCTTCGTCGCTAAATAGAGTGGTTTCGTATTTTTTTAAATATTCAATATTCTGACTATTGTAATCTTCAATTTTTGTAAGATATGTATCTATATCTTTTTGAGTATCTGCAAGCAATATTTTATGCATATTTACTCTTATTCTATGAAAGTGTTCAACAACGTTACCGATATAAGAGACCGGTAAAAGTCCTTTTTCGTATAACATCGTGTCTTTGTCGTCCAGATATTTAAGCATAAAACTGGCGAATATTCCGATGAAGCCGGTAAGAATCGCTACGACCATAAAACCCATTATTAACTTCGGACCAATTTTTAATTTCATAAAACTCTCCTTGAAAAAAATATATTTAATAAATTCTTATAATATTGATATAGTAATTATATTTTAAAACTAAACAATTTTAAATTATTATTTAATAATGTCAATAATTTTAGCAATTTTCTTTAATATTTTAAAATTAACTAATTAAAATTAAAAAACAGGCTCCCATCCCTCAAAACTGTTTTGAGACATAAGAGCGTTGATAAATTCCCCAACCATAATAGAGTAGGACTCGGTTTTTATAGCGGTTAGTCTATTTTTTGCTTCGTCTATCGTATAATAATTTTTTTTCTCTTTTAATATTATATCGCGAATTTCTATCTCATGTTTGTTAATCTGTTTTAAAAGATATTTCTCGCAAATATCCCACATATTATCCCCTTTTTTGACGGTTATTTCAGAATTATCCGGCATTTTTAGTATATTTCCGGGATATATCCAGTCGGGATCTTTTCCCGTAAGATGTTTCTTCAGTATCGGAGGCGTCATTTTTTCATAACCGTTTTTTTGAGCAATTACGTTGGTCAAATTTATATTATCGATTATAGTCATAAAAAATCTATAATAAAAGCTTGTTTTAACGAAGTTTTCGGTATTATTATTTATATTGTCGTCTTTAGCGGTATTATTAACAACAATATCTCTATTTTCAGACTTATATTTGTCTTTTATCGAATCTACTACTTCTTTTTGAGGTAATGTTTTGAAATAAGTATAAATTTTAGGCGCAAAATTAAGTATTCCGTAAGAAAGCGCGCTTAATAATAAAAGAATTAATAAAACTAAAAATATTATTTTCAAAAATTTAAAATTGAACTCTTTTTTCTTAACGTATTCAGTATTTTTATTATGTTTAGATTTTTCGTAGGATAGTATCTCTTCCGCGTTAAAACTATCGTCGGGTATCAGCTCTTTATTTTCGACTTTATTAGCCGTTTTTTTGACATTTTCATTTTTAAAGATATCATCGAGAGCTTTTTTTTCATTTTCTTCGAGCAGTCTCTCTTCTGTGTCGAGAATTTCAATAAATTCTTTAAGGCGGTCCCTCTCGTTTTGATAAAACGTTTTTGATTGAATTATTTTCTTATACCGGTCGTCGAGCGCGGATAAATTTTGATCTTTTTCCGAAGCTTGATTTTTGCCTGTAAAATGTTTGAATTTACTATATTTCTCTTTTATTTTTTCTTGAGAAAAATCTTTCTGGAAAAACATAAACGAATTTATTTCTTCGGGAACATTAGACATTTTTTGATTAGCCGATACGTTGTATAAATTTAACGAATCGCCTGTTTTATCAATCCCTAAATAGCGCTCCACGTATCGCTTATTTTGTCTCAATTTGTTATATGCTACGTCGTCGACTTTGTTTTTTAAAATGTATTCGTTATCGTCTAAATATTTTTCAAAAATAAGCGGGACGTCGCTATATAAGATCATATCGCGACCATTACTTTTATTAATCGATAGTTGGAATTTATTTTTTACATTATTACGTATGAATTCTCCGCCGATAGATTGACCGTCGTCGAGAAAGTTTTTTTTACCTTCAAAAGAAATCTTTACGCCTTGATTAAAAACATTAATTCTGTTATTTTGGAAAAAAAGTTTAACGTCTCCAATGGGTATCTCGATACTCTCGCTTTCCGGATATAAAGGGATAAAAACTTCGTCCGAAACCAAATCAAGCCAAAGAGGGCTTTTTTCCTTCAAAACAAGTCTTATTTTTTCATTTTTATCGAGCTTATTTAAAAAAGCTTTGATCCATAACGAGTCCGGCTCGACTCCTTCGCGGAGATAAAGGAAATCAATTCGCGAAGGATCGATACCGATTCTGATAGCGTCTAAAACCCAATCTTTAGAGTCGCTCAATACTGCAAATCTATTTTTTGAAAATACAAATAACGATTTAGCGCTAAGGATAATACCGCTTTTAATATAAGCGGTTTTGTAGTTTTTTAAAAAAAAATTTGATAACAATTCGATCTCTTTTCTTTCATTTATCCCTTCGCCGAGGCTTCTTTTAAGATCGAACATGAGCTCGTCTTTATTAAATATCCTTATATTACCGTCGTTGTAAAATGCGGCAAACGAGTGTTTAGATAATCTTCTGTTGTATTTAACTTTTTCGATAAACTGATCTTCAGTAATCCGTTTGCCGTTTGTCTGCCCCTGTCCTTCGGCGTAAGTATAATGAACCTTATCGGTATCTACGCCCCCTTTGTCCAGAAATGAGATAAACTTATCGACTACCGGGCTTAGTCCGATAATCTTTTTATCGACGTTTGGGCGGAATATTTCAAGTTCGGCAAAAGGATTACCCGGATAAAGCGGAGTAACTAAAGATAAAAATGTAAACGTCTCCCCGAATTCTTTTAAAAAAGGGGAATTCCCTATTCTTAAAAATCTCTCCTTTTTACTGGAGAGATCTTCCGCAAAGATAATGAAACATTCTTGATCTATCTGAAATACTCTTCTATTCAAAATCTAATCCTAATCTTATTTACGAGCTAAATTCTTTTTTTAGAACGTCGTCTAATTCGTCCGCCCAAAATCCAAAATCTTCCAGTACGGTAGTCAATTCGGAATAACCCATGCCTATCAAATCTCTTTCCGCCAAAGCCCAAACTTGATCGGTACCTTTTTGGATAGAAAATTTAATACCGAGTTTGATGTCGTTTAGTTCTAATAATTTTCGATATAACTCTGTTTCTCTTCCTTTGGGGATAAGCATTATAGGGGAAGCGGCTTGAACAAATTCCCTGAAGACGTTTTCTCCGACGGGAACGGTAAGCAGGATAATCTGAATATTAGCGCTGCCTCTTTTTAAGCTCCACATTTTCTTGTCGGGCGAATAAGCTTCTGAAAGGCTTATTCCTTTTCCGACAATAAAGTCATTAATCATCTCTGTCGCTTTGCCTATCAATTCGCTCATAAACAGCCTCCTATAATAGTTATAATATCCTATTATATTATTGATAAAATAATTAATCAACAATTATAATTTAATTTATACAAATTATAATAAAAATCTTTTTTCTCCAATAGACTTTTGTGGTCGCCGATCTCTTTAACCTTGCCTTTATGCAAAACAATTATTTTGTCGCAATGACGAATAGTCGATAATCTGTGAGCGACGATAATACCGGTTTTGTTTTTGATCATTTTTGCCAGCGCGTCCTGTATAAGACGCTCGGTTTCCGTATCGATATTTGCCGTCGCTTCGTCGAGAGCGAACATACTTGGTTTGATTGCTAAAGCTCTGGCAAACGACAGCAGTTGTCTTTCCCCCGACGAGAATGTAGCCCCTTTTTCGGCGACTTCGCTATTTAATCCGCTTTGAAGATTATTTATAAATTTAGAGGCGTTAGCAAGCTCAATCGATCTCTGTATATCGTCGTCTGAAATATCAGGATTTTTTAGCGCGATGTTACTTCTGATTGTTCCGTTAAATAGAAAGACGTCCTGCATAACAAGACCGATATTTTTCCTGAGAGAGCGCAAATCTAAAGAACCGATATCATGGCCGTCGATTAATATTTGTCCCTTTTGTATATCGTAATATCTTGAAATAAGACTAAGTATAGTGGTTTTGCCCGAACCTGTCGCCCCCACAAAAGCGACCGTTTCTCCGGCGTTTATTTTGAAACTGACGTCTTTTAGAACCCAATCCTCATTTTTATAAGCAAACCATACCTCTTTAAATTCTATTTCTCCATTTAATTTGTCAATAACTATCGGATTTGGGGGAGCGCAAACATCCGGTTTGGTATCAAGTAGAGTAAAAATTCTTTCTGCGGAAGATATTGCCGATTGTAAAATATTAAACTGTTCGGCTATCTGTTGTATAGGTCCAAAAATCATCTGCGAATAATGAAAGAATATGAATAGAGTCCCGAATGATAATTTCCCGGAAATTACTTCGTTTCCGCCGAATAATAGTAAAAAGAATAGAGAAAACGATGAAAATATAAACATCGTAGGTCTGAAAATAGCAAAATATTTTATCTCATTTAGCTGTTTTTGGTTTAAATTACAGCTAATATTCTTAAATTCATCATATTTCTTTTGTTGTAAATTAAGAATATGAATTATCTTCATTCCCGAAAGATGTTCGGATAAAAAACTATTTAACGAGGATATGCCTTTTCTGATCCCTCTGTAATTTTCTCTAGCCAGTTTTCTAAAAACAATTGTCGCGGTAAAAACTAACGGGATAGTGGAGAGGGTAACTAACGCCAATAAAGGATTTATCGTTATCATTACTACCATAACGCCTATGATAAGCAAGATATTTTGCCCGAGATTAACAATAACGCTTACATACATTTCATTCAGATTTTCGGCGTCGTTTGTAACTCTTGTAACGAGTTTGCCTAAAGGAGTTTTATCAAAAAAACTTAGCGATAATTTTTCAATATGTTCAAATAAGTCGTTTCTTAAATTATAAATTATTTTTTGCCCGGTTGCGGAAAGTATTATGAATTGCAGATAATTTAAAACAAACAGCGATAATAAAACGATAAGAAAAACCGCCGCATATTTCCATATCCCCGAATAGTCGTTTTTCCTTAAAATCTTTAGATCATTTTTGGATAATAATATTGATTTTATCGTTTTTTCGGCGTTTTTAAAAATCAACGTATCTCCTTCGATTGTTAAATATTCCGGTTTATCGATTTCTTGAACTTCATCATTCGATAAATTATTAAAAAGATAGTATTTATCGTTAAAATATACGATTTTGGCTTTTAGTTTATCAGAATAATTGTTATTATCTTTTAGGTAGTACATATTGTTGAATAATATCGAATCCGGCTGTTTTGTATCAAAAATCGCTAAAGTATCGGCGTATCCCGATATAAATTTGTCTATCGTCTTGCTTATAACAATCGCTTTGATCAATTCTAGAGCCATTATCAAGCTGAGTATGACTAAAGTCAATATCATTAATGATAAGTATGGTAGCAAATATTTAAAT
>JAGOCL010000174.1 GCA_017998755.1 Spirochaetota bacterium
ATATTAAGAAATTTTATTGTATAAAATTTAGATTTATTATAATATAAAAAAAATTATTGGAGGAAAAGCTCGATGAAAAATTTATTTTCCAACATGACCGACGATCAATATATAGATTATATAAATAATAAAAAGAAAGAGTTCGGCAAGTCGCTGACCATACTCGCTCACCACTACCAAAACTATGATATTGTCAAGTTAGGCGACGTAGTCGGGGACTCTTACAAACTCGCCGTCGAAGGGAGTAAAAGCGAAGCCGAATTTATCGTATTTTGCGGCGTAAGATTCATGGCGGAAGGGGCAAAAATTCTAGCTAATGCCAAACAAAAAGTTTTGATTCCGGATATTATGGCCGGTTGTCCTATGGCCGATATGATAAATATAGACTTGGCTCAAAAGGCGTACGACATTCTTTCTAAACGTTCAAATAAAAAGATTCGTCCAATCGTATATATGAATAGTTACGCCGATATGAAGCATTTTTGCGGAACTTTAGACGGATCTGTATGCACTTCTTCTAACGCGAAGAAAATTGTGGAATACTACCTAAATAAAGGGGAATCGGTATTTTTCTTTCCGGACTACAATCTCGGAATAAATACGGCCGTATTGTTGAATATTGATAAAGATACCGCGTCAATTAATAAAAACTTACAAATAGTTGGGGACGTTTCCAATTCGAAAATGATTTTGTGGGACGGTTACTGCCATGTTCATAAAACTTTTACCATATCAGATATAGAAAATCTCAAAAGACAATACGAAAATATAAAAATAATCGTTCATCCGGAGTGTTCAAAAGAGGTCGCCGCGCTTTCGGACGTAGTAGGATCGACGGAACAAATTTACAAAGCGGTAAAAGAGGCCGAATCCGGTTCTATCATGGGTATCGGTACCGAAGGTAGTTTCGTAGAGAGATTGTCAAAAGATTTCCCAGATAAAACTATACTTCATCTCAAAGACTCCAGATGCTTTAATATGCTAAAAATAACTTTAAAAAATCTCGCTCATTCCATACAATCGATTATTGATAATCAAAACGCGGGAACGCCTTTAAAATTTGAGATTCCTGAAGTCGCCCTATATAAAGAAGGAGCAAAAAAGGCTCTAAACAAAATGATAGATATCGTAGAAGGGGGAAAATAATTTGAGTAAAACCTTTGACGTCGTAATAGTCGGAACCGGCATAGCTGGATTAACCGCCGCCGTTTATCTTAAAGAAGCGGGATTAAACGTCGCTATTATTACAAAAAACAGCGATATTTCAGAAGCTAACACCAATTACGCTCAAGGCGGAATAATAGCGTGGAAAAATGGAGATTCTCCTGAAAAACTGGAAAAAGATATACTTAGCGCCGGTTGTTATTATAACAATTTTGAGGCGGTTAAAGTTCTGGCGCAAGAAGGGCCAAAATTGGTATTTGATTTTCTTATAGATAAAGTAGGAATACAGTTCAGTCAAAACCCGGAAGGCGCCCTAGATTATACCGAAGAAGCGGCGCACAGCGAAAGAAGGATACTTCATTTTTCGGATTATACCGGAGAAAAGATTGAAGACTCGCTTATAAAATACGCCGCAAAAATTGGCATTAATATCTTGAAAAACAAAACCGCAATAGACCTCATAACCAATAATCACCATTCTAACGATTATCAAGAATTATACAAACCTAGAGAAGTATTGGGGCTATACGTTCTCGACAATATATCGGGCGAGGTCGAAACATTCTTCTCAAATTCTGTAATACTTGCAACCGGAGGAATCGGCAATCTTTACCAATATACCACCAACCCCTCTTCGGCGACGGGAGACGGTATAAGTATGGCGTATAGAGCCGGAGCCGATATCATTAACTCCGAATTCATACAATTCCATCCTACCGCGTTATTTCATAAAGATATAAAAAGATTTCTCATATCAGAGTCGCTTAGAGGGGAAGGCGCAAAACTTTTAAACCATAACGGCGAACAATTTATGGAAAGATACTCTCCGCAAAAAGAATTGGCGCCTAGAGACGTTGTAGCTCGAGCGATATATCAAGAGATGAATAGAACCGGTAAAGAATATCTCTTTCTGGATCTCGCCGGTTTTTATAGCGGATCAACTCCTATCAAAGAGAGATTTTCAAAAATATATAACACGTGTCTATCCGGAGGAATTGATATTACTAAACAACCTATTCCGGTAGTCCCGGCGGCGCATTTTTTCTGCGGAGGAATAAAAGTCGATATAAACGGGCAGTCATCTATCAAAAATCTCTACGCAATCGGCGAATCCAGTTGCACCGGACTGCACGGAGCAAATCGTCTGGCTTCCGATTCGTTACTTGAGGGGTTATTATGGGGTAAAAGATCGGCGGTTGATATAGTTAATAATTGCAAACAGATCGACGGTAAAAGACTGGAAAGTATCCCGGATTGGAAAATGCCAAAGAATATTGAAGAATTTGATCCCATTTTGATATATCAGGATTGGAACGCAATAAAATTAACAATGTGGAATTATACAGGTATTATAAGAACAAAGAAAGGGCTTGAAAGGGCGCAATCCGATCTTAATTATCACTCGCATAGAATTTTTAAATTCTACAAAGAAGCAAAACTAAACCGCGATATTATAGAATTAAGAAACGCTATAGTTTCCGCGCAAATAATAGTCGATTCGGCAATGCATAACGATAAATCAATCGGATGTCATTACGTCGAAGGATAATAATCTAACGTATCGGCGCATATGCGCCGGTAAATTTCAAAATTTAACGACACATATGTGCCGATTCCTAACTAAAATATTTTTTACCAAGTTTAATCTAATTTATTATAAGATTATAATGCTAATTTTATAATATTTTAATATTTAATATATTTAAGTTGAATTTTCTTTAAATATTAATTACAAATAAATTATATCTTAACATTTAGTTGTTATTAATATCGCAATTTTTATTAAGGAGTTTTTTTATGAAAAGAAGTTTTGTTTTTTTGTTTATTTTTACGCTTTTGTCGTCTACGTCGACTATTTTAGCCGAAGAAGCCGCGCTCAAATTCCCCGGTAAGTTTACTTTGGATTTCTTACAAAGGTTTGATTTTGATATTGTCAATAACAAACCGATGGTCAATCCGGCAAGCGTTCCTTCGGAAGGGGATATGTATGAAAGAACCGAATTCAAACTAGGATTAATTTTTGATATTCACGAAATGTACTCTCTCGGCGTATCGGTTAAAGACAGATTTGATATTAAGTTTAACGGAATTAATACCCCCAACGTTATACAGATTCTTCCGAGAAACAGATTTTTCTTCAATCTTGACAATACGGTAAAAGTCCCAAAAATTATTAACATCGGGGTTAATTTTGAATTGAGACAGCAGACCGATATCAATAAAGAAGTAACGAACGATAATTCTATTCCTGAAGAATCAATTGAAGTTCGTCTTTCTCCAGTTTTAGTTTTAAATGGTAAATACGACTTTGGTTTTTCCTTTAATATCGTTCAATATATAAATTTCTATTTATATCCAACTTATTACAATTTTGGCGGAGACGTTACGCCAAAAGTATTTAAGAAAACCGAACTGGAAGGATTCTACTATGCCGATTTTGAATTCTTTCAGTTTTTTGCTCCAAAAGAAATCAAGGGGTCTGTATATGTCGACGATTATCTGGTCGTTGGTTTAAACGGGGAAAAGTGGATAGTCGATCCGATTAAAAACCTAATAAAAGATGCCTCGACTGATTTGAGAACAACGGGAAGCATATTTAACGAATTCACTATCGGAATGAAGTTTGATATATTCAAATTAACTCCATTTATCGGATTTTACCTCAAAAATGCCGATACGTTCGACAACGATCCGGATACAAAATCCGACAACGTTTGGATAGGAACAAAGATGGGATTGGGATATTCTAAAGAATGGTTTTCTATCGGTATAACATATCTTGGTAGATATCAAGTATGGAAAAATGGTAAAAGTATAACCGAAAAAGCCGCTCCGGCAGATTTAAAACCGATAAAAGACGGTATACAGTGGGAAAACCACATAGAGACTTTCGTTAAATTTAGTCTAAAATAATTATTTTTACATAATCCGATCGCCTTAAAACTTAAGGCGGTCTTTTTTTTCTTAAAAAATCTTTTTTTCAAAATAGTGTTGATAAAATATAAAAATACTATTATAATCGTCAAAGCGATGTAATATTTTGAGCTAAATTAACCCTTATAAGGTTTTTTTGAATTTTATTTGTCGGATATGGTGTAGCATGGAGTCTGATTTGAATTTCGATTATTTTGAGTTTGCCCCCGAACCGCTTATAATTGCCGATTTTGACAAGAAAGCGGTTAAATTTAATCAGAAAATAAAAATATTATTCGATACAAAAATTTCTAAAGGCGTAGACTTAGGAGAAATAAATTTTCTAAATCCAAATAGCGAAAATATATTTATCTCTCCTTTATTTGACACTTATTTCGATTTCGATTTTGAAAACAGAGAAATTACCTATGAAAAAAATAAAGATTTCACAGCTACTTTTCTTTTGTCTTCAAGAAAAATATTCTTAGACGATAAACCGTATCTATATCTCTCGTTTAAAAATATTTCGGACATGGTATCCTTTAAAAAAATATTTGAAGAATTGTACGATAGCCTAAGTTTTAAAACGATAGAATTGGACCATGTTATTTCTGAAAAAGAAAAAGCGTACAAGTTGTTAAAACAAAAAGACGACGAAATGTTACGCCAACTGTTTCTCGCGCGGGAAGTTCAAGAAGGTATTTTCCCCGAAATAAACGAGACAATAAAAGGGTACGAGATCGCGTCCCTTTCAAAAGCGGCGAGTATAGTAAGCGGCGATTTATTGACTATACTTGATTCGGACGAGCAGTATCTTGATTTCGTTATTGCCGACGTTACCGGTCACGGAGTGCCGTCCGCTCTAATTACAATGATGTTGAAAATGTCTTTTCAGATGAGAATTGAAGAAGTGAGGGATCCGGGGCTTATTGTCGAAGCCGTTAATAACGATATGAATAAAATTCTATCTTCCGCCACTATATTCGTTACGTTGATGTTTGCCCGCCTCGAATATTCGACAGGGCTGGTTCATATAATGGATTGCGGGCACACTCCTCCGATTATAATTCGCAAAGATAAAACGGTTGAAAGACCCGATATAAACGGTATGATGCTGGGAGTGATAGAAGAGATAGATTACGGTAAAGCTACTCTCCAAATAAATCCCGGCGATATGATAATTTTTCTTACGGACGGCATTATCGAAGCGCAAGACGCCAATTCCGTTTTTTATGAAGATCAGTTCGTAGAGCACCTTTCAAAAATTAACGAAAAGCCTTCAAGCGTCGTTATCGAAGAGGCCTTGAAAGCGGTATATAGTTTTACCGACAAAGAAGAGCTAAACGACGACGCTTCGATTTTCTGCATAAAAAGATTATAAACTACCGCCGTTAAAATTCAGAATATCATTAATGACTTCTACCGCTTTATATCCGTCGTATCCCGACGAGACCGGTTGCTCCGACGACCGAAAAACTTTCGTCGCATCCCTAACCATATTGATAAAGTAATCTGTTTTTCCGAATTCTTTTTCTACCCTTTTTAACGTCTTAAATTTCTCGTAAAGTTCGCTCGGCTCGGAGGAATACTCCTCAAACAATCCGTTGCCTATGCGTATTAATCCGGTATTGAAATAAATTTCCAATTCAAAAACAGCGTAATTTTTAGCCCCGCCTACTTCCAGAAGCGCATATGCGCCGCCGGATTTAAGATTTATTATTAACGACTCGCCTTTAGCGTCTTTTGTTGATAAATTTGTAACGTTTTCAACTTCAAGCTCGCTGTCAAGTAAAAATCTTAACATATCGATAATATGCGTTCCGTCGTCCCATAACATTTTA
>JAGOCL010000175.1 GCA_017998755.1 Spirochaetota bacterium
TTTCTGGGCTTCCTTATATACCCGGGTCTTCTATAAAAGGGCTAATTAGAACGGCAATTCTTGAGAACTTGAGATTAGAAGATGAAAAAAAAGGGGATAGAGCGATTAGGTATGATCTCCGAAAATCTTCAAATTATGAATTAAAGTTATTAGAGAATGATTATAATTCTATTCAAAAAGTTCAAAACGACCCGTTTAAGTTTTTGAAAATAAGCGATTTTGAATTACAAGATAGCGAAACTTACTTTGGAACTTCAAGAATAATAAATAAATCAGGAGAGGGAAAAGGAATTCCGGTTTATACCGAGATGACAAACGCATATTTTTTCGATCAAAAAGAAGTTATAGCAAAAGGGACAATATCGATAGAGGACAATCTTACTTTAAAATATTGGGATAACGGGAAAAATAAAGAGTTTAATTATGAAGATGTATTTGATATTAAAAGAATATTTAAGAATATTGATGCTTTTTATAATAAAATAACAAAAACAGAAACTCACAATAATATTATTGGAATTATTGATTTGATAAATGATAATTATTTTGAAGATGAAGCATTAATAAGAATAGGACGATTTACCCAGATTGAATCAAAAACATTTAAAATTGAAAGAGAAAATGAATTCTATGATAGGAAAACAAGAGATGGAAGAAGAATTCCTTTACCGAAAGATATAAATATAACCGGCGGGGTATCAAGAACGCTAATAGACGGAGAAATTTCTGCTGGATGGTGTATATTATCAATTACTGATAAGAAAAAAGTAAATAAAAAGGAAATTAATACTAATCAGAAAACTATCAATATCAAAACGTCTGAGAATATGAAACCAATAAACGATATAAAAAATAAAAATGATAGTAATTCACAATTTAGAAATATCCAGAAATTAAAAGAGGGGGAAATAATAGAAGTAACAATAACAGCTATAAAACCTTTTGGAGCATTTGCAAAAACAGAAACAGGAAATAGTGGATTAATTCATATTACTAAAATAACTAATGAAAGGGTTATTAATATTGAAGATTATTTAAAAGTTGGAAATAAAGAGAAAGTTAAGGTTTTGGAAAAGACAGAAAAAGGATGGCAATTTTCAATAAAAGATGTCAAAAATGATTATGATAAATATCTTTATAAAGAGGATTAATAAGATAAACAAATTAAAGGAAGAAAAAGAAAATTATGTTTAAAACGGTAATAATGACCGGCGGTATATCTCTTTTTGCGCAAAATAATATTATAGGAAAATTCTTAAGAGAAAATAATATAGTAGATTTTGAGAGAACCAATCCGGTATTAAAAGAAAATCAAGACAGAGAAAAAATTATAAAAGATATAGTTGGGAAATGCGCCCCTAAGTTCTGCGAATCTGTCAATAATCCTAAAAATGTAAGCGCGGAATACTCTATGCTTATGGCAATAAAAAATTCGCTAGATAAAGAAATTGAAGTAATCTTGTTTTATTCCGATACTTTTGGCGGAGCGCTTTCGTATGAACTAATATCAAGAATAATAAAAAATGATTTTAATGCGGAAATAATCGGTTACATGATAGACGAACTGGATCTTAATAACGCGCATCAAGCAAATAAGTCTATTAGTATATTTATGAAAAAACTTGGAAAAGAACTTGAAACAAGAATTGGATTAAATAGCGTTTGTTTTGCTCCGATTGGCGGATATAAAGTAATGACTTCGTTTGGGTATATCGCGGGGGCTTTTTTTGGATTTCCGACATATTATCTGCATGAAGATTCTCAATATTTACACAAGATTCCCCCTGTTCCGATAAAAATAGACGATAAGACAATAGAAGAAAACAACGATTTTCTAAGAAAAATTATAAGAAACGAAGTCATAGATATATCTTTAATTGATGAAAAAGAGGTAAAATTTATAGAAATAAATAGATTTCTATTTGAAGTTGAAGATAATCTCTGTTCTTTAAATGCGTTTGGAATGTTTATAATAAATAAACATGAAGATCTTTTCTATCCTAAAGAAATATTTTCAAATGAAGCTAGAATACTTTATAATAAAGTGGAAAAATCGCAAAAAACCATAATCGACGATAATATTTATTATTTAAAAGAGCTTATTACAAAGCAGCCTAACGACAGCGCGTTAAATCATACGATTAAAACTCTGAATATGAGCCAATATAAATATAAAATATTTAAACCTAATCAAAGAGGGAAAGTTTTTCGAGCAACCTATAAATACGATGAAGAAAAGTTTGAATTAGAAATTAAGTATTTTTGGTTAGATCATAATTTATATGAAAGAGAGATTGAAACGGGGAAAGGTTTAAAATAGTTAAAGTATTTCAAAAGGAGAGGAACAAGTATGCCGACTATTATGTTACCATTAATTGTGGTTCTAATAATATTAAATCTAATAATATTATTGTTATTAATGCTAAAAAAAACGAGCGAGGGCGAAATTCGGTCTTTATCTAATAAGTTTAATGTTTTTGAGTCAAATCTGGCGAGATTTGAGAGTATTTTGAAGGACGATTTTTCGAGAAACAGAGATGAGTTTAACAAAAGTTTTAAAGAAACCCGCGAAGAGCTGAGTAATTCGTTTAAGAATTTTCAAGGTTTATTTGATCTACGGCTTAAAGAAATAAATGACAGGATTAACAATAATGCTAAGGATAACAGAGACGAACTTTCAAAATCCTTAAAATCGTTTGAAGATAAATTTGGCGCTAACGTAAAAGATTTTAACGAACTTCAGAGACAAAAGTTTGATAATTTATCAAACAAACAGAACGAGTTAACGCAAAATACCGAGGCAAAACTTGAGAAAATGAGGGAGATAATTGAGAAACAATTAACTTCATTACAAAAAGACAACAACGATAAACTCGAGAAGATGCGGGAAACAGTGGACGAGAAACTTCATAAAACGCTTGAAGAACGATTAACAAAAAGTTTTGAGTCGGTAACAAAACATTTACTCGACGTTCAGAAGGGGTTGACGGAAATGCAGACTCTCGCTAAGGACGTCGGGGGCTTAAAAAATGCTCTGACTAACGTTAAAACGAGAGGAGTTCTCGGCGAGGCGCAACTTGGGGCGTTGCTCGAGCAATTTTTGACAAAAGAGCAATACGAGACAAATGTAAAGATAAAACCTAAATCAAAAGAGAATGTCGAGTTCGCGGTAAAACTTCCCGGTCCGGAAGAGAAAAGCTATATCTGGCTTCCGATTGATTCAAAATTTCCTGTCGAGGATTATTATAAATTGATAGATTCTTACGAAAAAGGGGATAAAATAGAGATAGAGACAAACGCTAGAGCGTTAGAAAGCCGTCTTGTCGGTCAGGCGAAGGATATTAAAGAAAAATATATTGATCCGCCGAACAGTACCGATTTTGGTCTTATGTTTCTTCCATTTGAAGGGTTATACGCGGAAGCGCTAAGAAGGCCGGGCTTATTAGAGAAATTACAGAAGGAGCATAAGGTAACAATCGTTGGACCGACGACTTTAGCGGCTTTTTTGAATAGTTTGCAAGTGGGATTTAAGACGCTCGCTATCAGTAAACAATCAAGCGAAGTATGGAAAGTTTTAGGAGCGGTAAAAACGGAGTTTGGGAAATTTGGCGACTCGCTTGGCGCCGTTCAGAAAAATCTCGATACCGCCTCTACCAATTTATTAAAGGTAACAGATAGAGCTAGGCAGATGGAGAAAAAACTAGATACCGTTACGGCGATGCCGGAAAACGAGTCTGTAAAATTATTAGAAGCAACCGAGGATAACTAATCCGGAGGATATATTGTTAAGAAACGGGGCGCTTCCGAATTTCAGATTTAAGCCGGATAATCAATAAGGAGAAATATATGTCCACAGTGTATATTGTTTCAGATTTTGGCAAGATGCAAAAAAAGGGGGAGACGATAAGCGTCCAGTATAACGACGGTAATACGACGATTATTTTTCCTTACAAGGTAGAACAGATCGTCGTTATCGGCAATATCGAGATAACGGGAAGCGCGTTGAAGATGCTAATGCGCTATAAGATTGATACGGTATTTATGAATAAAAACGGCAAGTTTGACGGTAAATTGGTTTTCCAAGAGGGAAAGAACGTTTTATTGAGGCAGAAACAGTATAAGTTGTTGGAAGACGAAGAGTTTAAAGTCAGATTTTGCAAATCGGTAATCGAGGGGAAACTTAAAAATCAATACTCGTTTATGCAGAGGATAAAAAGGGAGCGGAATATCGGCGGGGATTTTAATAAAACGCTTGAGAATATGAGGAATAACATACAGAATTTGGATAAATCGGATAATATCGAGCAGATAAGAGGATACGAGGGGTTGGGATCGAGATATTATTTCTCGATATTCAAACATAACATTTTACCGGAATGGGCGGAATTTAAGCGAAGGAGTATGAATCCGCCGGAAGATAATGTGAACGCCGTATTGAGTTTTTTATACACGTTGATTAATTACAGAGTGGAGGCGGCGATAGAGTCCGAGGGGCTGGATAGTTACGTCGGGTATCTTCATACTTTGGATTATGGAAGGAAGTCGTTGATATTTGATCTGATGGAGGAGTACAGAACGCCTATCGCCGATACTTTAACGGCGTCGTTGTTTAATCTGGGGACGTTGTCGAACGAGGATTTTAGAGAGGTAACGTTTGGCGGCGAGAACGAGGAGTATCCGCTTGAAGCAGTCGATAGGGAGGAGAGGGAGTCTGCCGTAGTTGAAAATAAAAAAGGGGTATTGTTAACAAAAGAGGGATTAAAAAAGGTAATAACCCAATTTGAGAAGAAGATAGATACTACATATTATTATCAGCCGCAAAACAGGGGCGTTTCGTATAAGCAGATAATAAGGGAGCAGGTGAAACATTTTAAAAGGGTTATCTTGGGGGAGGAGAAGGAATATAAGCCGTTGGTAATAAAATAATTGAAAGCAGGGAAATAATATGATATATATGATATGTTACGACATTACCGATCCGAAAAGATTGGGCAAGGTAGCTAAGATACTGGAAGATTTTGGATTGAGGATACAGAAGTCTTTTTTTCAATGCGATATTACGAGGGAAAAACTTGACTTTCTTATAAAGCGGTTGACGCGGGAGATAGATATAGAGGAGGATAAGTTGTTTGTATATCCGATATGCGAAGAGTGTAGTCGTCGGGCGATAACTCAGGGTAAGGGCGACGTTATCCGGCTGGAAGACTTTGAGATAATATAGAGGCAAGGAATGAGCAGTATCGACGAGATGAAAAATTGGCTGATAATCTACGATATTACTGCGCCGAGGAGATTGCAAAAAGTAGCGAAGATCATGGAAGATTACGGACGGAGAGTACAGAATTCGGTTTTTGAAGTTTTAACGACGGTAAGAGTTATAAACGAGCTAAAAAACAGGATCGAGAGTATAATAGGGGACGATGATTTTGTTGTATATTTTGAATTGTGTTCGGCCGATTGGCAGAAACAGATGAAATACGGTCCGGGGAAATACGATATTATGGAGGAGAGGGAGTATTATATCGTATAGACGGGCGGGTTCTTTGACATTATTGTAAATATAATGTCGCGGGACGAAATATTCCGCGAACCTGAGAAATATTAAAAAAGGGCGGATTTGAGCATAGGTTCGCGGATCGTCGTAATATGTTTTATATAAAGGAGTTAGATAAAATGAAGTTTGGTCGATTCAACAAATACTATAATTTCTTGAAATACTTAAAGGAGGTCTGCGGAATGGTAAAATTAAGTTGTTTAGACAAAAGGAGTTGCGCGCCGGAAAATGGAGAGCTATAGAAAAAAGCCCTGAATAAGAAGGGATTACGACTTTGTTGCTTCTTTTTTTAATTCGACTTTCTTTTCATTTAATAGAAAAAAGCCCTGAATAAGAAGGGATTACGAC
>JAGOCL010000176.1 GCA_017998755.1 Spirochaetota bacterium
ATTTCCTTTTCCGCCGATATTGCGATTCTCAGCAATCCGAGTTTGTCTCGAAGTCCGGCGCCTTCTCCGATCGAAACAATAGGAACGGAAGATCCAACGCTTAAAGCGGTCTTTATAGCCGTTAAACTGTTTCCTTTTTGAACTATACATCTTATTCCGACTAAATTTGTTAAATACGGAATAGAATCGTCGGTTTGCGTTATATTAATTTTGTTTATGTTGGATTTGTCTTCGTTTGTTATAATATCTATTTTTATACTATAAACAGATCCTCTTCCGGGTATAAATAATTCGTTTTTCTTGATAATATACTTTATAACTTTTAACTCGTCCTCTTCATGGACGTAGAATTCGTATATATCGAAAGGAGATTCTTCCATCTTTGTCGTTATGAGATTAGAAAATATCTTAGAACTTTTCTCGATTAAACTTACAGATCGACCGTTATGTATATTCATATTTTTTACGCCGATTTCTTTGAGAGAAGACAACAAAGCCGACGATAATTCGCCGTAAATTTCGCAAATTATTTTTATCGCTTTAAATTTATACATCGCTTCCTCCTCATATATCCGACAGGTAAGATTTTCTCTTAAACGAGATATACATACTAGTCGATAAAACCGATAAAATAGGAAACGCCGACGCCGCGGCTAATATTCCGAAACCTTCGACTACGCCGACTTGAGAACTCAAACCCAACCCGATGGCTATAACAAGCGGCACCGTTACCGGACCTGTCGTAACGCCGGCGCTATCCCACGCGATACTGACAAATTGTTCTTCAGTAAATTTTGTTAAAATTAGTAATAATATATAGGGCGGAATTAATAAGTATATCAAGGGTATATCAAAAAGTATCTTTATAGCTCCTACCATTATGCCTACGCCGACTCCAACCGAAACCGATTGTATCAACAAATTTTTGTTAAAAGTCCCAACGGTCAACTCTTCGACGGTATAAGCCAGCGCGTTCAGAGCCGGTTCAGCCAACGTCGCGCTATATCCCATAAAAAAGCAGAATATTAATATTATAATAAATCCGGGGATAATATTATTCTCGCCAAACAGAGGACCTTTTGTATCGTCGATAGCGTATATTTTTTTTTCGGAATCGTAATATTTCTCGTCGAACGTTATTGTTTTATACTTACCGTTTTCTTTGTAGTAAAAGAACTTTTCTATAGTTCCATCTTCTTTTACTGATTTTTGAATGGCGTCCATATCAAGGTTTTTAAAAACTTTTTTTTTATCAGATAATTTTATCCTCTTAATCGCAACGGGCAGTCCCTCCCCAGTTTGTTTACCTAGTTTTACAAATCCCAGGTCTTTACCGAAGTTGAAAAGAGTAAGCCCAACTATAGAGAATACAATCCCCAAAATTATTATATCCAGATCGAATAACTTCTCCCGAATAAAAATAAAGTAAACGATAAATAGAAATGCGATGAGAGGCGCTATCGATAAAAGCGCAACTTTTAGATTTTCTAATAAAACCCCTTTTATAATATATCCGAACATACTTTCAGTTTTATCTAAAAGTTCGTCGTTTTTTATATCAAAGACTTCGGGATATTTTGTAGTTAGGAATAGAGCTAACTCCGCGTCGGAAATACTTTTAATCCATTCGTTAAAATCCTTTTTATCGCTAAAGATTTTATTTTGTAATGAAGTATCAGAAAGAAGATTTTCTATATATGTTGTTATTTCATCCTTCGATCCGAAATACGACATCCAAGTATTAAAGTTGGTATTTTTGAGAATGTAGATTTCGGCGTCTTCTTCGCTCTCAAACATCGATACGATTTTATCTTTGTTTTGCGCTTCGAAGAATTTTTCCGAGGAATCCGGTTCCGGAACTTTTCCCAACAAAGACGCCCCCAAAATCAAAACGGTTAAAACCGGTATCAAAGAAGCGAGCGTTACTATACCAAACCCCGCTAATCCGGAGTTTGTTTTTGACACAATTCTCGATACTCCTATGCCAAGAGCGACGACA
Source organism: Spirochaetota bacterium (assembly GCA_017998755.1). Lineage (GTDB taxonomy): Bacteria > Spirochaetota > GWE2-31-10 > GWE2-31-10 > MWDO01 > MWDO01. The sequence goes on from JAGOCL010000176.1 coordinate 2,000, forward strand.
AGCGGGACGGTAACCGGCCCCGTAGTAATACCGCCCGAATCCCATGCGAGCCCCAATATATACAATAAATTTTTATCAAAAATTGAAAATATTGAAATAATCAACAATAAAATTATCGAAACATAAAGTATGGGCTTAATCGATAAACTAAAAAAATATTTTAACATTGCGATAAAAGCCGCAATCCCCACTCCAATACCTATCGCCGTAACTAAAAGAAAGGTATATTTATTGAGCATAACGAATAATAGAGGGGCTTCCCACGCTTTAACAAAAATACCGTTGGCTTTCAACGCCCCGACCGCAGGTTCCGCTATGGTCGCAAGAACGCCTAATACAAATGAAAAAACTAATATAAACGGTAATTTCGCTTTTTTTGGCAGTTTTAGCCCCAGACTCTCCCCTAAAGGCATCAATCCGAGCATAATCCCTTCGAAAAAGAACGCAAGCCCGATAATAATTATTACTAAACCGAGCGCGATCATCCCCGATTCGTATAACGGCATTTTTAAAATGATTGTTTGAAAGAATACAAGATACAGTATAATTATCGAAATTTTCTTAAATTGCTCTAAAACTCTGTTTGATATATAAGAAACAATAAGTTTAACGGATTGTTTTAAGGGCAGTCGAATTTTATTTTCTTTGTTCATAACGCTATCCGGAATATGTTAATTAAAATTTATCTATTATATAATTAATTAACTTTTATTTCAAATCATTTTGTAGTATTAAATATAAACCGAATTAAGAAAGTTAATATGCGGAGTTTTTAGTATATTCAAAACAGGAATTCCCGTTTTGAATATACTAATATTTTTACCATAAAAAGGATATCGAGTCTAAAAATTTTCTTACCTTTTTTTGTTGTAATTATTCAATTTATTTATTATAATTTTTGGTAAATTGAAAAAAGAATATTGGAGAAAATATATGAACTTTTTAGAACAACTGGCTTCGGAATGTAAAAAAAACCTTAGGACTATCATTTTTCCTGAAGGAAAAGACGCTAAAATCCTCGAGGCGGCTTATAAACTTAAAAAAGAAGGTCTTCTCGCTAAATCGATAGTTGTAGGCGATAAAACCGAGATAGAATCAGCCGCTAAAGTTTGCGGAGCCGATTTGAGTATTATTGAAATTATCGAACCTTCGAAAGATAAAGATTTTGATAAATATTCGGCAGAATATTTCGAATTAAGAAAACACAAAAATATAACGATGGATTTCGCCAAAGAACAGATGAAAAAGACTCATTTCTTTGGAGCGATGGCGGTAAGAATGGGCAGAGCCGACGGTATGGTATCCGGAATAAATTCTGAAACAAAGCCTTTTATTCCTTCTTTTGAAATAATCAAAACGGCTAAAGGGATATCTCGAGTATCAAGCTTGTTTTTTGAAGTATTCCCCGATAAAGTTCTATTTTACTCCGATTGCGGCGTAAATATTGATCCCGACGAAGATACTCTAGCTGAAATAGCAATAACTACCGCCATAACGGCAAAACAGTTTTGGCATAATCCTAGAGTCGCTATGCTCTCTTTTTCGACTAGAGACTCGGCTAAACATCCTTTTGTCGATAAAATGAAAAACGCTACCGTTAAAGCCAAACAAAAAGCTAAAGATATGGGCTTGTCCGCGGTTATCGACGGCGAACTTCAATTCGATGCGGCTTTTGTTCCTGAAGTGGCAAAGAAAAAAGCGCCTGATTCTCCGTTTGCCGAAGAAAGAGCTAACGTATTTATTTTTCCCGATCTCAACGCCGGAAATATCTGTTATAAAGTAACGGAAAGATTAGCGGGCGCTCAAGCTTTCGGCCCGATTATGCAGGGACTAAATAAGCCGGTAAACGACCTTTCAAGAGGGGCAAAAGTAACGGACATTATGAACGCCGCTCTTATAACGGTAATTCAATCTTTATAAAAAACTGGATAAAACTTTGAAAAAACAACATTTTCGTAATAAAACATCTTTTTTGATCTCTATTATTTTGTTCTTAGCGTTGGCAAACTGCGGTTCCGACGATAATCGAATTGCCGCAACATACGACGGCGGTTTCATTACTTTTAAAGATATGAACGTCGAAATCGACGGTTACGAGGAAAAAGAAAAATCCGAATTAACTTCAAAAAACGACTTTGTAAAAATTGCCAGAAAACTTGCGCTGGAAAATATTCTGATTAACGAGGCGATAAAATCCGGTATTTCTCAAGACCCGGATTTTAAAGAAAAAGTTCAGGATTCAAAAAATAATATAGGTTTTGAGATTTTAAAGAAAAAAAACGTATCAGATAAAATATTTATCGTTGAAACAGATTATTACAGGTACAAAAAGATATATTCTTTATATCAGATCGTTAAAAGAACCGATATACCAGACGAGTCTAAAATCGCTTCTTCAAAAAATCTTCTAAATAACTTATCAAAGTCTATAAAGACTTTAGATCAATTCAAAAACTCGGCGGCAAAATATTCTGACGACGTTACCTCCGTTAAGGGAGGATATGTCGGAGAGATCAAACTAGGCGTTATGGAAGAAGAGATTGATAAAACGCTTGAAAATATATCCGTCGGTAAAGTTACCGGGATTGTAGAAACTTCAACGGGACTTCATCTATTGTACGTCGACAATATCAGGGAAGTTGCAATCGACGAGTTATTATCGGATAAAAGAATTGGAGACGACATTTACAAAGCTAAAGAAGAGTATTATGAAAACGAGTGGTATGAAAAGTTATTGTCCGACTCAAAATATAAATTAAATACCGAAGCCCTCAAAAAAAAGATCTACGACGACGAGGTTGTCGCTCAGTATGAGGATGAAATTATAACGAGAAAAGAGGCGTTTGAGTCTGTCGATAAACTCAGACAAAACGGGGCGTTTCCTGAACCGACGTTTGAAGAACTGATAAGGTTAGTTAAAAATATGTCTCTCGGCATTATCATAAAAAAGAAATTAAACTCTGATTCTCTGCTGAATTCTTCGGAATACAAAGATAGAATCAAAAAAGAAGAAGAATTCCTTTTAAAAAATGAATATATCGCTAGAAATGTAAAAAATAGACCGATTAATGATGCGGAAATAGTAAGCTTTTATAATGATAATAAAAAAACTTTGTTTACATTTGCGCTTGATAACGGTGAAGAATACGTTCAACCGATAAACGAAGTGAAAGAATTTATTATCCAAAAACTTATCGATAAATATTCAGTAGAATCAAAATATGAATTCTACCGCGAATTAATTGAAAAAAACAATTTTAAAATTGAAGATAAAAATTTAGATTTATTTATTAGCTCTTTCAAGAAAAAATAGAAACGACTTTATGAAAGCAGAAGAGAGAGAATTTATATTATTTATCGACTCGGGTATCGGCGGTTTGTCAATATTAAAATATTTTTTATCTTTAAGACAAAACGCCAATATCATATATTTTGCCGATAATTACAATTTTCCTTACGGAGCAAAATCTGAAGACGATATAGCCGACATTCTTTTAAGCATTTATTCTGCATTAAAAGATGAATTCCGCATTTCATTAATTGTAATCGCGTGTAATACGGCTTCGGTAAACGCTATCGATATATTAAGATTTGCCGACGAAGTTCCTCAAATTGTCGGCACAGTCCCAGCTATAAAAACGGCGGCTTCGTTAACAAAAAACAACAAAATCGGCGTCGTCGCAACCGAGTCGACAATTAAACAAAATTATATTCAAAATTTGATAACAAAATTTGCCAAAAATAAAGAAGTGTTTTTAAAATCTTCTCATAAATTAGTCGAAGCCGCAGAAAATTTTTATCCGACCGATACCGTAAAAAAGATTGTCGCGGAAGAATTGTCGTATTTTAAAGAGGCGGGGATAGATTCGCTAGTATTAGGTTGCACGCATTACTCG
>JAGOCL010000177.1 GCA_017998755.1 Spirochaetota bacterium
GTTTAATAGAAGATATTTTGAAAAATAATATAAAAAAAATATAAAAATATTTGTATTTAGGACCGTATTGTATTATATTTTCTTAAACTTAAAATAAGGAGTATTAATGGACAAAATACAAATATCTAAGGATATGAATTTAAGAGAGTTATTATCAAAATATCCCGATTCTGCAAGAGTTTTTTCAGCATACGGGATAGGTTGTCTAGGGTGCGCTCTATCGCACTATGAGACGATTGAACAAGGCATAACCGCTCATGGTATTAACATTGACGAATTTATGAAAGACTTGAATGAGTTAGTAAACGAATAATGTTGACTCTCCGGCGACCGATAAAGGCCGCCGATTTTTTTAAATTAATTTATGGTATTATAACGCTTTATTTCCCGGGAAAAAAACTCAAATGATGAAACGGTATTATTTAAAACAGAATGAAAATAAAAAAAATTTATTATTAAAATTAATTTGTGAAAAGTTAGAAACGGATGAAAACAAAGCGTTAGAACTTATTCGACAAGGAAGCGTTTGGGACGATAGTTTAAAAAAAAGAATTAAAAACCCGGATTTTATTGTCGAAAATCAACTAATTATAGTATTTGTTCCGGAATTCCCGATAATAGAGTTTGTATTAGATCATACCGATATTATCTATGAAGACGATTTTTTTATTGTTGCATACAAGAAGAAAGGCGTAAATTCTACTCCGACGCCGTTCTCCGACATCGATTGTATGATATATGGAGTTCAACAATACTATAACGAGAAAAAAATCGACCATATCGTATCTCCCTTAAATAGACTTGATTGCCCTACCGACGGGCTTTTAATATACGCAAAAGATAAAGAAACCGAAAAATATTTTCACAGACTATTTAGAGAAAGAAAGATAAAAAAATTATATTTAGCAAAAACAGTCGCTTTTAATAATTTAAGAAACAATTTTCTAATAAGAGATTATTTGACATGGAAAAACAAATCTTCGGAAGCGATTAGTTATATAAAATTTATTAAAGAATATTGCGGAGAGTTTCATTTTTGCGTTTATCCGGCAACGGGAAGAACTCATCAAATAAGAAAACATTTTCAACAATATTTATCTCCGATTATTGGAGATTCGCTTTATGGCAAATATTCCAGAAACGACGAATTGCAACTTACTTGTTATTATTATAGATTTACTCACCCTATCGCTGGTAATAAAATTGAAGTTAATATTTACAATAGGATTGCTTAGTTAATAAAATGTAGCGGTTTATATGTAAATTCTAAAAAAGGAGAAAAAAAAAATTGACTTTTTTACAAATATATAGGAAAATTCATATAGTTTTAATCGAGGTTAACGATGTCTGATAAAAACAACAATAGTAGTTTGCCAAATAACAATCAGGAAGAAATTTCTACTCCTTCGGTAAAGATTGAAAGAAAAGAAAATATGGGTTTTTTTCAAAAGATTTTAGATATCTTTTCAGGAACCGAAAGAGAAGAGAGAGTAAAAAATCGTTTATTAAAAGAGATAAGGAAAGATTTGGGGCAATTAAAACTCAAATTTTATTTGAGTAAAAAAGATCAAGTATTGCCCGCTTTTGGTTTTTTCTTTTACGACATATATAGATATTCCCAAAACTTTTCGAAATTTTTTGATATAAAAAACCACAATAACACTATCAAAATATTACTATTTGACGCTTTACTCACTAATAAACAGAAAGAAATTAAATCTAAACTTGAAAGAAGCGAAGTCGAAGAATTGATAAGAGGACAAAGCGACCCGCAAAAAGCAATTCTTGAAGTGAAGTCCCTTCTGAATGAATTTGTTAAGTCCTTTGATCAGGAGCTTGTAAGAAAAATTAACACTACCTACAACCAAATTGTGGATTTATCAAATATCATCAATTACGATTGGTTTTTCTTATTACACAAGTTTGATTCAAATATTATGGAAGGTAATTTTAATTATAAGCCTAATTTTGAAATTCTTGAAGGAAAATATATTTCAGACGATATAATCACAATTAATGATTATATTGAGACGCTTAATTTATCCGGCGACTGGAAATATATTACTGAGTATATAAATATGGTCTCGGAAGATAAAGGACTTAACGATATCTTCAAGAAAATGATAAATAACTTAAAAACTATTAAAAAAGACGGGTATTTGACTAAGATTGTTCAATTAATTACAAAAGATCCATATTTTAGACCTAAAGAATTTCAATCAAAATCTAAAATTGTTCAGGATTATATTCACGATTATCAAAGCGAAATTCAGAATATAATCCGAGACGCAATTAAAAGTATAAATCAAGAGAAAACAAATAAACTTCTACTGGATATATTTCAAACTACTGTAATTGTTAGAATGAAACAATACACTCAAAAACTTGAAGACAATTTATCGTCAAGGGGAGTTCAATCGCATTTTAAATTTGTTGATCCGATAAATTATTTAAAAGCGTTTTTACTAGATATAGGCAAAGGGGAAATAAAATCAAGAATCGATCTTTTAATAATAAAGGGCGCGTGGGACACTCATTCTCATTCGTCGGAATATTCGGCTATGTTAGAAGGTTTTACAAAGTTATCCGATAAGATTATTGAATTTGACAACAGATGTTCTGAAGACGACGCGTGGGGAAGAGAACTGCGTAGATTGATGGTGGCTATCAAACACGATAACCGCGCAAAAATAATGCTAGTTAAACTCGTCGATAAAATTGACGCCATTGCAAACCAGTTATTACATGAAGGCATATCGCAATTTGTTAAAGCGGGAAATCTTATAAAAAATCTTTTAGAGGATAACAACTTAAAAAATCCAAAAATGATTATTAATATTCATAAAATTAAGTGGGAATTTTCTAAAGATTTGAAAACTGATATGCTGGAAATTTACAAAAAACTGGCAAACATGATAGTTCTTTTAAAGAATTATTCGAAGCCGATAGAAATTAAAGAAAGCTCGGATAAGGATAAGGAATAAAACAAATAATAGTCATTTTTATAATGATACCGCCTATTTTATATAATATCTTCATTATATAAATATTCGGGAATATATTTTTTTAGTAAAGATTTTATTTTAAAATTATCGTAATCGTTTGCGGCAAATAAAAATTCTTCAAGCATTTTATCTATATACTTTTTGTTGATTTCAGGATTTTCCGACTCGTTTGCGATTAGTATTTTATTAAATTTAGAAACTGTTAAATTTTCCTTTTTGTAAGAGAGCTCTTCGTATAGTTTCTCCCCTTTTCGGAGTCCCGTAATTCTTATCGCAATTTCTTCTTCTTTACGACCGGAAAGTTTTATTAAATTTTTTGCAAGATCCACTATTTTTATCGATCTACCCATATCAAGTATGAAAATTGCCCCCTCTTTAATCGATATCGATTTCAGTACAAGACGAGCCGCTTCCGGTATAGACATAAAAAACCTTTCTATATTTGGATCGGTAAGATTTATCGGTCCTCCCGACTCGATACGTTTTTTGAAAGTCGGTATAACGCTTCCTCTCGATCCTAACACGTTGCCAAATCTCACTATAGAAAATTTTGTGGTCGACTGAAATTTATTATATGAAAGAGCGATAATCTCGGCAACGCGTTTGGTAGCCCCCATAACAGACGAAGGATTTACCGCCTTATCCGTAGAGATAATAAGAACTTTAGGAATTTTATTATTTATCGCGCTTGTTACAAGATTATGAGTCCCGAAAATATTATTTTTTACCGACTCGTCGGGATACTCCTCCATTAATGGTAAATGTTTGTGCGCCGCCGCATGAAAAATTATATCGGGCTCATATTTCTTGATTTCATGATTAAGTTTTGAAACGTCCCTTATATCGCCGATAACGTAATTAAATCTTTTTTCATAATGAAATTCTTCAATTAAATTATGAATAGAATTCTCGCCGCGCCCAAAAGCTATTAATTTCTTAATCGGCAACTTAAATAAGTGTCTGACAATCTCCGAACCTATCGAGCCTCCGGCTCCGGTAATAAAAACTGTTTTATCGATGTACTCGTTTTCTATTTTATCGATCTCTATTCCGACCTCTTCTCGCCCTAGTAAATCTTCCGGTTTGACGTCTCTTATCTGTTTCCAGTTAACGTCGCCTTGAATAATATCGTATATACCGGGAACTATTTTAATATTTATTGATAAATCCGAAACCTTTCTTATAATTGAAGATATAAGTTCTTTGTCGGCCGAAGGTATAGAGATTATTATTTCATCAACGTTATATTGCTCGGATATCCTACCGACGGCGTCCAAACCTCCAAGAACAGGTATGTGATTTATCACGTCTTTAGTTTTATCGTCGTCAAGAAAACCGATAATTTCGTACTTATCGCTTATTTTTTTATTTCTAAGAATATCGTTTGATACCATTTTACCGGCTTCCCCGGCGCCAATAATTATTACTCTTTTTTTCATATTGTATTTCTTAAATAAAATCTAATGCTAAATATTGATTTCTTTTCACGTCAACTTTCAAAGTTTTACCTATAAATATCGGTAAAAACTCCGGAGCAACTCCGCCGCCCGGTCTTACCGTTTTAATCATATTGTTATTTAAAACTGTTCCGGCCGGTAAATCTCTGTTTGCGCATAAACTTCTCCTTGCTCCTTTCGCAATCGACAAATCTCCTCTATTCCTAATATCGGTTAATAGAGCAGAGTCGGTTTTCTTTAAATTCAAATATAAATCTTTAAAATCTTCAGGAGAATTTGATATCAAATGATCGGGTCCGGGTAAATTTTTATCTAAAGTAAAATGCTTCTCTATAACCGATACCCCCAGCGCCCTTGCTATTATCGCTCCAACAGAGTCGCGAGTATGGTCTGAGAATCCAATGTAATTGTCCGGATATATTGATTTTAGTTTAGAAATAAAATTTAAGTTCATATCTCCGTTTTCAGGAGGATATTTTGATATACAATGCATAATTATTATTTTATCGTTACCGGTACTTAATATGACTTCAACCGCTTTATCAATTTCGGATAACGACGACATACCGGTTGAAAGAAATATCGGTTTCCCGGTATTTCCGATATATTTTAGCAAATCATAATAATTAACGTCCATTGAAGCGACTTTATAACAAGGAACTTCAAGTTTTTCTAGTAAATCAACGGATTTGAAACAAAACGGCGTTGAGAAAAATATTATTCCGATATCTTTACAGTAATCTGATATTTCAGAAAAATCAGTTTCATCAAGCTCAAGCCCTTTGAATAATCCAAAGGCCGGAGAATCGTCTACGAGAAGATTTTCAGTTATATAAGTTTGAAATTTTACCGCATTAGCTCCGCTTTCTTTTGCCGATAGTATCATTTTCTTTGTAAGATTTATGTCTTTATTGTGATTTAATCCTATTTCAGCAATAAGAAAAGTTCTATTTTCATCGCTGATTATTTCTCCGTCAATGTTTATATTTTTCTTCATTTTTATCCATCCATCTAAGCTTAAAAATAACTATTATTGATTATCTGATATCAGATAATATGATATCGTATGGTTTACAATTATCAATGTTTTAAGTCAAGAAATTTTATAAATTAATAGATAGACAAATCTTTAATATTATATCTACAGGAAATTTTTCGTCTGTAAATTTGTTATATTATATTTGATTTTTAATCGAAAAAAATATAATATCGTCGTAAATTTTTTCCTTCAAGGATCGTTGATGAAAAATTATATTAATATTTTTTCTGACAAGAAATCAAAAGAAAAAATATCAATGGTTACTTGTTACGATTATTCGACGGCGGCTCTTCTTAACGAAACCGATATAGATTCCCTTTTAGTCGGAGATTCTCTTGGGATGGCCTTTCAAGGGAACGACGATACGC
>JAGOCL010000178.1:0-3625 GCA_017998755.1 Spirochaetota bacterium
TTACTAATGTTATGAATATTCTTTTTAATTCTGAATATAATAAAGGTAATTTACAAGCCCTTATGAATTTAATATAATTTTGTAAAGTGATCCCATGAATATTATTAATATTAATAAGCGTATTAGATTCGTTTTTAAATATTGAACCTATACAATAATTATTAATAGAAGTAACTAAAATCAAAATGAAGTCGTTGTGACAGATATTTTTTGGAATATTGAATTTATTGGTTTCTTTTTTATCTTGAAAATCATTCATTTTATAAGTTTTAATATTTAGATTATTGTCTATTATCCTAAAGTTAAATCCCGTCAGATCGTTATATCCGTTAATGATTGAAATACTAATATTGGTATTATTTTCATTAAAATCTAATATTATGCCATTATCTATTATTTTCTTAATAAATTCTCTAGAAAAAGAATTGTTGAATTCGGTTAATGAATAAAAGTAATTTGAATAATCCAAAGATTCGCCATATCCAAGAACTTCTTTAAATCTGAATTTTGAATTAAAAATAATTTTATTTTTATAATCTTTAGTTCGAAAATCCAACATCTTAATAACTCTGTTTTTGTCTTTAATAAAATAATTATCACGGTAGATCCTTAATGAGAAATTAACTAAATAAAAATCATATTGAAGCAATTCGTTGATAGTTATTAAATCAATTTTGTTATCTCTATCTGATAAAATTATTCCACACTCGCTATTTGTTTTCTTCCCTATTACTCTTATCTTAGTAGAGAAGTCGAATAAATAAGATTTAATAGTTCTTGTAATAATCTTGTTCTTATATTTGAATACAAGTTTATGCTTGTTATTTATAATAATGTTCGGCGTTAAAATAAAAGATGTTGATTTTTCAGTTTGATTTACTATACCGCGGTTATTATTACATATCCATGATATAATCATACAATCGTCTGGAATATCTCTTAATTCTCTATTTAATAAATTATTTCCATCGCTTAGACTTTTAAGCGAAAAAGTTAGTTCATTATTAATAATTATTTCTGTTTCAGATTTACCAAAAATAAAAAGATTGTCAAATAAATCGTCGTTAAAATCTTCTACCGCTACAGGATTTGAATTATAAATGATTTCGTTACTTTGCGTATCATATAATTTAAAATCTTCGATTGTATTAATATTTCTAACAAGTTTTAAAGCGCCGTTAAATAAATTATAAACTAAATTATTGTCTGCATTTGAAGAAACATTTGGATGATACATGATATTATATATAACCTCGGGTTTTAATTTAAAATTTGAGTCTCTAATTATTTCGCTGTTTTCTTGAAATATTAGAAACACTTCAAACAGATCAAGGAAATTTAATTTTTCCGAATAAACAATCTCAGAACTTTTAACTTCAACTAGAGAAATATTTAATTCATAACTATTATCAACATTAATCTTTATAATACCATTACTGGTAAAAGAATTATCTTCTTGTCGTACTAATCTAGCTTTGTATGAATTTTGCGCGATAATATTGTATAAATTATTTTTTAATTCAATATCTTCGATATTTTTTATGCCTATTATAAAAAACAGATTGTTTTGCTCAAAACCAATTTTTTCAATATAGAAATGATTCTTGTCCTCGGCATTTTCTTCTAAAAGCATTACATCCGAATACGAATAATTATCATTATTTCTTTGATTATAAATATTATTGAAAATATCTATACTATTTAATAAATTTTGCAGATTTACAAACTTGAAAAACGGATTTCGCATAAGGCATATTAGAACGTTGTTTCTTGTTATTAATCCTTTTTTATAAGAGTTTAATTTATTCCAACCGTCTTCAAATATTCGAGAATAATTTGAGCTATAATTATTTAAAAGTTCTTTAATAACAAGAGGGGGATTTTTATAAAAAAGCCATTTTACAATTCGTTCGGGTTCGTTTGTAAGACCGATCTGCATTATAACTGACTTATAAGATTCTATTTCATAATTTCTAAGGTCGTATTCTGATATTGCGAGATTAATACATGTTTTTAAGTAATTACCCGGGTATTCTTTTATTGTTCCATCAAGATTTGTCACAAAAAATATTTTTATGAATTCAACATAATCGTCAGAATTTTGATATATACTATCCCATAAATTAGCTTGTTTTATATATTGATTCAATAAGAAAGTGACGTGTAATAAAAATAATATACCAAAATATGATGAAGGAATTAGCTCTGCCATATCGGCCAAAGATTTTGCATATCGATTTTGATGAAGATAATCTTGCATTTCTTCTCTGTATTTATCCATAAATTCAGTTTCAATAAAAGACCTGAAAAAATTATGAATTTTTAATTTATCGCTTTCGGTTAAGTCTAATTCTATTAATGAAAATGGCCGTGAGATATTATTATTATCGATAAATTGGCTAATAATATTTTTCAGAATTCTCTCTTGTTCCTCTCTAATCTGTTTAATACTTATTAAATCAATGTTTTCAAACATTTTTTTCTCCAAAATATTTTTATATTGAATAAAGATTATAATAATCTTATCATAAAATCAACATAAAAAAAGTAAAAGAATTAGAGAATTATTATTTTAAATACCAATAAAAGCAATACTTAATAATATCCCGTCTAAACCATGCCACTCCACGCAGAAATACCAGTCGGAGCGCGCTACTTTTCATTTAACAATATTTCGCAACCGTAATTTATGATTTTGGCGGTATTTCCAAAGAATTTTTTATAGCCGCATTTTCCGGCGACGAGTAAAATTATTAAAGCTAAAATTACTATTCCCATAAAAAACTTAGTCATAAACGCCTCCTAAGAAAAATATACCTATTAATACGAAAGACTATTCTTAATATAGAATATTTTTTCGAAAACTGAGTAATTCGAATTTACTCCGATATTTATTGACTGCATACCGCCGTTATTACAAAAATAGCGATACCAATAAATATTAGTAAGCTAATTATGGATTTTAATAATTTGCCTACCGCTGAAAAAATATCTGTCGGTTGCCCGCTCCCGCCGTTAACGCCTCCGGTTTTGGCGTTTGCTTCGGCGGCGCATTTTGGACTACAATATTCGCCTCCAAGCCACCCTTGTTTCCCTTTATCATTATAAGCGCCGTTTAAAATAGGGCCTTGACACCATTTACAATATCCCATAATAATAACCTCCTAAAATTATATACTTTATTAATACGAACGAGCGGTAATAAAAAGGAATATTTATGGAAGAATTATGTCGAAAATTTATATCTTTTTCATTATAATGAAAAAGGGAGAATAAATGAGAATCGATGAAATTGGGGAGATTATTAAAAAAAGAAGAGATGCCCTTAATATTGATCAGAAGACGCTTTCTGAAATATCCGAAGTTTCGGTTCATACGATAACGGATATTGAATCCGGAAAAGCGAATCCGTCGGTAATTGTTTTAAACAAACTTTTATCTTCAATTGGGCTTGAGTTATCTATAAGAGTTAAAGGAATAGATAATGAGTAAAAAAGCGCTCGTTTATAATAATGGAACTGAGCGCGGAATTCTCGAAAAAATAGACGACGAGTACATATTTTCTTATAACGATATTTATTTTTCAGATAAAAAATATTATTGATACTATTATTTCCTGTAAATA
>JAGOCL010000178.1:3725-5868 GCA_017998755.1 Spirochaetota bacterium
GCTCGTTTATAATAATGGAACTGAGCGCGGAATTCTCGAAAAAATAGACGACGAGTACATATTTTCTTATAACGATATTTATTTTTCAGATAAAAAATATTATTGATACTATTATTTCCTGTAAATATCATTATGAATAATTATAAATAACGGATTATTGCCCTTTACATTCTACCCCCGCGGAAGCTCAAATCGGCGCGCGCTACTAGTCGTTATCTAAAAACGGGAATTCCCGTTACGAATATACTAAGATACATATAAGGTTTTCAATCAATTTTATTCAGGGCGGAATATGATGAGTTATATTCTTTCTTGAATTTTACATCGGCCTTGATTTTTCCGGTTAATTGTATTATATTATTGAGAGAGGTATAAATGAAAAAAAATTATAGATTTATATATGATTATGAACCAACTGAAGAACAATTATCCGAAATAATGCGGGAAGCGATTTTAGAAGCTTATGAGAAATCTAAAAAAACAGAATTAAATTTTAAGAAAAATCTTACCATAGAAATACAAAAAAATGTCGAAAAGTGGAATAGAATTATAAATTGAATTTATAAAAATAGTCGATAGAACTTATATTTATGATAATTCCGTAGAATATTCAGAACCCAAATTATTATTTAGGTTGAACGACGGGAAATTGGTTAAAGAATATACAGAAATCAACGATTGGGCTAGATTGATATTAAATAGCGTTTAATTTTTCTTCAAAGCGACTTCGGGTCGATATTTAACGATTAATTTGTTTGCTTCCGATATGATAATATCTATAACCCATTCAGGACCGAGAATTGTTATGTGTTTTCCAAATCTGTAACTCCATCTGACGAATTCTTGAGCGTTATGAACTTTGAGACGGAATATTCGTTTTCCGTCTTTTTCTTCGCAAGTCATACTACTGTGCAGAGGACTTCTTGAGAGGAGATCGTAGGCGGATTTGTCCGTTTCAAACTCGACGTCGGCGATGAATTCTAGCGTGTCGTCGGCCATCATTCCCCAACGACTGTCGATGTATTCTAGTTTCTCATTAATAAAGTTAACATCGGTAAATATTTCTTTAGTTTCGATTTTCTCTATTTTTCCTACGAATAATTGTATTATTTTATTATAACCGTAGTCAAAACACTGCAGGTAATAGAAGTTAGCATTTGAGATCAATTTGAGCGGCAGAACTTTATGTTGTTTGATTTCCCCCGATTTACTAGTATAGTCTATCTGAAGAATGTAATTATTAACAAGCGCTTTAAATATAGTATCGAGATTGTTATCGGCGATGAATCCGGTAGTTCCGATTCTAGAGACGACTTTGCTAATCAACTCTTTTTTAATTTTAGGCGCGGCGTTTAGATTTTTACCGAACGGGGTAGTCTTGATCGCCGCGATTGTGTAATAATCGTTTAATCCCTTGAGAGTGTCGGTAAAATTGGTATCTATCAATTTATACCCGTATTTCGAACTTTCAACGAGTTCGCAGTGGGTTTCCTCGTCAAAAGCGTTTTTAATATCCCGAATATACCTAAAAATCGTTCTTTTATCGACGTTCAAGAGTTCGCTTAATTCATCCGCCGTTTTATACTTATCAATCGACAGAACGGCAAGTATTCTCATCATCCGCTCAAATTTATTTCCGTCTAATTCCTTTTTTTTTGTCATAAATCTCATCCTTTATAAATAACAAAAGTTTTCAGCTCCTTGTTTCAACGAATATATTAAATATATTATAGCATAACGACAAATATTGTCAGCAATAAAAAAATATATTTTTCAAAGACAAATATTCTTAAAAAACATTTCATCCCTGACGGTAATTGTCGTATTAGCGTTTTATATTTATAGAAAATATTTTTAGCGCGGGAGAATACTATTATGGAAAAAAAGGTATCGTGTTTTATCGGTTCGCCGGGAAGCGGCAAGTCGACTCTTCTTGCAAAGATCATTTCGCGGCTGGTAAAGAATTGTAAAAGACCGTTTAATCCGTTTATAATCGGGATGAATAGTTATAACCTTGGGGGCAATTCTTTTATCGAGAAATTTGCGCAAGTTATCGATATCAAGTATAAGCCGGTTGATACATTCGAAGAGTTAAGAAAAATTATAAAATACGAAGAATATGACTATATTATTGATACAAACG
>JAGOCL010000179.1 GCA_017998755.1 Spirochaetota bacterium
GTATTGTTTCGGCCATACCGATAGCCAGAAGATCGCCGTCTCCCTGATAAGCGGTAACGATATTATCAGGGTTGCTTCTTTTAATGCCAGTCGCCGACGCCGGAGCTCTACCGTGAGCCGCCTCTATCGTATCGCAATTGATATAGTCGTATAACAATACTGCGCATCCGACCGGAGCGACAAAAATCGTCTTTTTTTGAATACCAAATTCTTCAATAATCTCCGCCAGCATTTTGTGAAGCAACCCGTGAGAACACCCGGGACAATAATGAGACGATTTGTCTGTCAGAACGGTAGTTTTTTTATATATATATTTTTTATCCGACATATTTATTTCCCTTTAAAGTTATTGAATTTGTTATAAAATCAATTATCTCCTCTTCGTTGAAGACCGAACCGCCCAGTTTATTTAGTCTTTCAATAGGAGCCGCGCCTTCAACCCCAATCCTAACGTCCTGCTCAAGTTGGTTGTAAGCCATCTCTACGACAAATAGAGTTTCTTTTGTCGCGGCGTTTTCTTTTAATTTTGCATAAGGGAACGGCCATAAAGAGATAGGTCTAAAGAGCCCGATTTTGATACCTCTATTTCTCATGTTATCGATCGCGGACTTGCAAATTCTCGAGGTCGTCCCGTAAGCAATGATAAGATATTCGGCGTCTTCGCATTTATACTCTTCAAAATATTGAATGTCTTTTTCAATTTGTCTGTACTTTTCTTGCAGATGAATATTGTGCGTCGTCAATCTATCCTCGGGATTCAAAAAAAGCGACCTGATAATATTTCTCTCTTTTCCTTTGCCCAAAGCCCATTCGGGCGCGCTTTTTATCTCTTTGAATTCCGGAAGAACCACGCCTTCGGATATCTGCCCCAATACGCCGTCCGCCAAAATCATAACGGGATTCCTGTATTTGAACGCAACGTCGAACGAGTCGTAAGAGTAATCGGCCAATTCTTGAACCGTCGACGGCGCAAATATTATAAGATTGTAATCGCCATGTCCTCCGCCTTTTACCGATTGTAGATAATCTGCTTGCGAAGGGGATATATTTCCAAGACCGGGGCCTCCTCTCATAACGTTTATGATAACCGCGGGAACTTCCGAACCGGCAATATACGAGATCCCCTCTTGCATCAGAGATATACCCGGAGAGGAAGACGAAGTCATAGCTCTTGCGCCCGAAGCGCACGCCCCGTAAACCATATTAATCGAAGCCGTTTCGCTCTCCGCTTGAATAAATACGCCCCCGACTTCGGGAAGCCGCTTCGACATATACGCGGGAACCTCGTTCTGAGGAGTAATGGGATAGCCGAAATAATATCTGCAACCGCCTCTTATAGCCGCTTCCGCTAAAGCTTCGTTACCTTTCATCAATACTTTATCTTTCATTTCAATCCTCTTCCCTATAAACTTCAATTACCGAATCGGGGCATATTATCGCGCACAAAGTACAACCTATACATTTACTCATATCTTCAATGTATATAGGATGGTAGCCCATTCTATTTATTTCTTCGCTAATTTTAATTATTCCCCGACTGCATTCGGGGATACAAAGCGAGCATGATTTACACCCTTCTTTATTTATAACGACAATATTTTTTTTCAAAATATCCACCTCTCGTATAACTTTTTACGTCTATTAAGTTACAATAACCTTCAAAAAAAATCAATCAAAAATTAGATTAATCTTTTAAAGAGAGCTTGATAAATAAATATATGTATTAATAAAAAAAAGCGTTTGTCCGCACTACAAACGCTAATCAAGAAAGGTAATTTAATAACCATTAACATAAATATTTTCGGTCGTTTTTGATCGGCGCTTTAGCTTTTTTAGTAAATATTTTGATTATTTTTGAATTTAATAAGAAAAAATGTATAATTATACATCAGGAGATGTTATGAAAAATATTTTTACTATACTATTCTTATTATCGGTTTTTTTTTCCTTCGCAGAGTATAATATTATAAGCGATTTTGAGTCTTTGGAACATAGCGGAGAATACGAAAAAGCCCTGAATTTATTAAGATCAAATCTGAATACAGAAGAGGCTAGGATAGAGTTAAGATGGAGAATAGCTCAAATAACTTACGAGCTATCGGAGCAAAAATCTTTAAGAAAAGATAAAATTTATTACTATGATATAGGAATAGAGGCAACCAAGCCCTATATAAATAATTCCGACGCCCCTAACCGAGATAGGGCGGAATTAATACATTGGTATGCGGTAAATTATTCTTCAAAAATCCGGCTTCTTGGGATATTTGCCGGTTTGAAAGGGATAACTTTAGTCGAGGATATATTTAAGCTAATCGATAAGATGATAGCTACAGACGCTTCTTATTCTAACGCCTATTTTTTTAGAGCTAAAATACGCGACGAAGTTCCCGCCTTTCTTGGAGGAGATCCCGTTAAAACGTCGCTTGATTATCAGACCGCCATACAGTTTTCAACGGATAAAAGCAGGATCGTTACCCTTTTAGAATACGCGGCGTCGTTAAAAAAAAGAAACTGGAGCGCGCAAACAAAAATTAATGAATTAAAAAAATACGGTTTAACAAACGACGGGACGCCTTTAGATATAAGCGACAAAGAATACGCAATAATATTGCTGACGGAGCTTGAAAATTTCTTTAACGCTATCAAAAATCCAAGCTTAAGAGATAAGTTGTTATTTCTGAGGTCGAAAAATATGTTGGATAATCTGGAATGACGCTCTATTTATCTCTTTTTAAGGACGTATGTTAACATAGCGGTAAACCACTCTTTGTTATCAAGATTATCTAGATCGTAGTCCGTAAAATTAATTCCCGATAAAACGACTACTTTCCCAAAGCCAAAATTATGAACTATTCCCGCCGATCGATCCTTAAAATTTTTTGTTATCGCGCCTTTGATATTTGTCGTCTCCGAAAATACGATTAACGGTTTTACGTTATACAATTTATTAACCGGCAAACCGTTTTGAGAAACAAATTCAATAGGATTTTTTAGGTAAATTGAATTTATAGTGTCGTTTTGGTCAAATTTCTCAATATTATGGAATACCGGAGTTTTTGAGTCGTCCCTAAAATTATTCATATCGTCGCCGATCGGAATTAATGCGAATTTCCCGTCGACTCTAAATCTCACGGGAGAATATACAACTCTAAGAAGTTCGTTCATAAAAATTATCGGCGCTTCGGTGTTTTTATCGTCGTATCCGGCAAGTATTAATGTTCCGCCGTTATATACATATTTATTCATGGAAATAAACAATTTCATATTTTGATCGATCAGATCAAAAACCTTATTTGGCGCCGTAACGATAACGGCGTCGTATTTTAATAATTCGTTATATTCGTCTACTATTTCTATTGATTTTTCGACCCGAGCGTAATAGTCGTTTTTATTCAGGTATTCGACGATCTTATTCATATCGTCTGAAAAAATATTTTTATGCGATCCGTCGAATAAAATTTTCTTTATTACTGTGTTTTTATTTGTTTTTATATATGCGTTCGACAAAGCTTCGTTATGGCGACATTGGATATTGATAGTCTCGTCTCCGGTATTATCAAAATAATAATCGATTGAAATTTTCTTTTTTTCCCATTTTTTAAAAGTCAAATTTTCCCTATAAAGATAATCAACGTCGCCTTTAACTGTAACTTCCGTTCGGGATAAATTTTTCTCAGATATGTTTTCAACGTTAAAGGAAATATTAATCCCGTTTCGTTTCTCAAAAGACAAAATCGGTTTTTCGATAATATTGTTTATGATTAACTTTTTCTCTTTTATAGACCATATCGGCGCGGTAAAAGCCGTATTGCCGTTTTCAAAATATATTTTTAAATAGTAATATTTGAAAGAATCCCGATTTTCAAATTTGCCTTTTTTTGTAAACGTTTTTACGTCCAAATCTTTGTAAACAAATAAAATTTCGTTATTGTTTGTAATAATTTCCGCGGATTTTATTTTTAAGGAAGGCGATTTAACGTCCATGTAAAACTCAAATAAATTATTATCGCCGTATATAATATCTCCGTATACGTTGTTATTTATCTTAAAATCGACGTATACGTCTTTATCAAAAGTAATATAGAAGTTTTTTTTGCGAATAGACTCTATTATCCCGTCTTTTTTTAAGTTATCGACTCTCATATTCAAACGAAGATTATTATTAATATTCCAGTCCGGCCCCAATACTTCGGAAGATGAAACTGGAGCTAATATGTATCCTTTGTCTAATAATTCCATATATTTTTGAAGAGAGCTTTGTATAGAGCCGTCGTATTTTATAGAATATACGTTAAATAAAACGTTTGCTTGAATTTCTCTAAATAAAGATACGTTTTCGTCGTCTGTCTCGGCGTGTTTTCTATTTCCGTTAGAATAAATTGACATTATTTCGCTTTGATTATTATGATAAAATCTACCGTCGGAAATCGGAATTTCGATTAAATGCTTGTTTTTTAGTTTCTTAGCCGCGTTTCTAATATTAATACGAAAATCTTCCATTTCTTTATTATTTTCGTCCGTAGCGATAATCCAAAAATCAAGATTGTTGTTATTAAAAGTTTGTTCAATCGTTTCTTTATTTATAAAAGTCGATTTAGAATAATTGCGCTCAAAAGTAACTATTCCCGATAAAACGTTTTTTTTATAATCAAGCTTAGTTCTTGAACAATTATTAGTTAATATAATAAACAATATACATAATAATATGGGTAAAGATTTTTTCATACTTATTTTAATCGACATTCTTAATAATAAAAATTATTCTATAAGGAAAATATTATCTTAATTTTTATTTGTTTAAATAAATTAGGGGCTCCTACGGAGCAATTAAGATAAAGACTCGCCTCGTACCGGCTGTTTTCGGCTAAATTTCCGGTTTGAATAACATAGCCAAAGTCTGCGGTTTCATCCGTCATAGTAAAATTAGTCGCTACGGCTTTGATATAACTTTTATCTGAAATCGCTTTTATATCTACATCTTCATCAATGTCTTTATGCAAAACGATCTTTCCGTAATAGTCTCCGCCGCTTGTTATTGAGTCAATTGTTATCTCTTCGCTTTCAGGATATATCCACATATTCATTTTTTTAACGTCGTCGACCGTTATAAAAAAATCGTCTTTAAACGGATCGTGTAGGAATTGACAGGAAAATGAAATAACCGCTATAAGCGCGAGCGATAATACTTTTTTTTTCATATAACTATTATATCTCAAGTTTTTGTAAATTCATACAATCATTCAAAAAGATCATTTTTCAAATATGTATTCGACGTTTTTTTGGTATTTTTAACTTTTTCATAATACTTTGCCGCTCTTGCGTAATCTTTTTTTAATTCGTATATCTCGGCGATTTTTAGATTATTGTTGAAAAGCCGCGCCGTTCTCATGGCTTCGTCTAATTTATTTTCTTGTAGATAAAAATCTACTAATTTTACGTGATATCCTTTATTATTGAACAAATACGTATTATTATAAGCGACGGGAAGTTCGTTCATATTTTTTGAATAATTAGTTTGGTCGTCAAAATAATAATAGTACAGCGTTTCTATGTTTTTATCCGAAGTATCTTTTAGAGTATGAAGATAATCTTCCAGATCCTTCTTCTTTTCTTCGCTTATGGCGTGATATTTTATTTTTATGGAATTAAATAAAATTTCTAAATTATTATATAACTTCAATTTCAATAAACATAATAGATATTCTTTACTGTAATAATTCATAATCCAAATCCGATTAATTTCGAGAAATGATTTTAAATAGATTAACATTTGCTCTTTTTCGTTATCAAAATCGACGATTTTATATAAAAGTTTGACGATTAAATGGA
>JAGOCL010000181.1 GCA_017998755.1 Spirochaetota bacterium
ATCGATACGGTATCGACCTGAAAACCGGCTCGTCTCAAAAGGTCGATAAGAGTTACCGCTTCAAGCTCTTCAAAACCTTCCGCTAAAAACAGTTTACATTTCATGTTAGTCCTCCCGAAAAAAAATTTAAATGTATTTTGCAAAATAAGCGTCGATTTCTGGACGAAGCTCAACGCCAATATTTTCAAATATATTTAACAGTTGATTATAAGCGCCTTTTCCTCCGAGAAAATCCCAAAATTCATCCGCTACTTTCAATTCGTTTTCCAAATCTAACATACCCGCCATAGTCCAACGACTATACGGCTTTGGTTCATACGGATTGTATGGTATCGCAATTAAAGTATTAATATTTACGTTTGGATCGACTGCCAAAGTAACCGCCGTCCATTCTAATAATGTTCTTTTAAATTCTTGAAATCCGCCTTTATTCGGTTTTGCAGTCTTAATATCGAACATAAATATTTCACTGTTGAAAGACTCTATAAAAACATCAATCTTAGTAGGTTTTACTTTTTTCATAGGTCCTTTTTGAGAAACTTTTCGTATTATCTCTATTTCTTCCAATTTACAAGGTTTTGAATTTGCGGCAGTCAAATTATCCATAATATTTTGGATTTCCCGTTGCGCCGCTTCGCTGATAGTATCTCCAGCGGTAACTTGAGATTTTGCAGTTTTAAAATTTGATTTCGCCAAAGCAAGAGCGACTGGCTCAAAAATAGAAGTTCCAAAATTTGTGTTTAAAGAATGTATAAAAGAAAAAAGAGCCAATCTATCTTTTCCTAAAAGTCTTGTATGAAAAGGCATTGAAGCGGGTTCTGGTTTGTAATTTTGAAATTTATACCGTAAACTTTTCCTTAAAATATTTTCAATATCGCCAATTTGGTTTTTTGTTAAAGCCAATTTTTTATTTCCTTTTT
This sequence comes from Spirochaetota bacterium, assembly GCA_017998755.1. GTDB lineage: Bacteria > Spirochaetota > GWE2-31-10 > GWE2-31-10 > MWDO01 > MWDO01. The sequence goes on from JAGOCL010000181.1 coordinate 921, forward strand.
AAATGAAATATTATTTCAGAATATGCCGTTTTATCTTTTTCAGTTCGATTTAATACCGGTCTTTTATATTGATTTATGATTTTCATTTCCGTATTTTCAGCTATTTTTGGATACATATTATATTTATCGTTAGCAACAAGAAATATATCAAAATCTTCGACTAAATATTTTTTACTATTATTAAGAACTTCGGTTAGCGCTTGAATATAATTTAAGCGCGCTTCTTGCCCTTGTCCCTTAAATAGCGGCCCTATTTCTAAATTGTCGTTTCTTTCAAAACCAAAAAGATCGTATGCGTAAGCGTGTTGCTCGTGATAATCAATCAATCCTACGTAAGGAGGCGATGAAAAGATACCTTTTATTTTATTTGTTTTTATTAATTGCGCAAAATCTTGATTGACAATTTCTAGTTCTCCAATAATATCAATATTTCTACTATCGCCGGTTAAACAGTATTGAAAAGTATTTGTTCGTAACCTGTCAAACTGTTCTAGTCTCGAAATAGTATCTTTAGAGTAAGTTTCCCACCATTTAAGTATAGAAAATAGCGGTTTACATATTTTACCATGTTTAGAACAGTAATATGTAGAATTTACAGGTTCATAAATCGTAGCCAAATCTGAATGAGGCGTCGCTCTACAACTTCTGATAGTTCTGCTCAAAATTATAGATATAATATTTTTTGTATTAATGTCTTCAATTTCTTTTATTTGGTTATAAACAAAATTTATTTCATTTCTAACATGTTGAGAATACCATTTATCAAGGAAATTATCATTTTTATCTTGTTTTAACTTAATATTATATTCGCTAACTAAATCGTTGTATGTTTTTAAGAATTCCTTTTCCTTTTCAGCTCCGTAACTTCTTTCGTTTATTTTCCCATTACGTAACTGATATTTATAGTCGGGAACTGGGAAATGTTTTGAATTAAATTCGTAAAGAAGCTTAAGTAATTTATTCTCAAATTCTATAGTATGAGAATTCGATAAGAATATTTTTAAGGAGTTTGATATTTTTAAAAGTTCTTCCTTAATCATAGCGATATCGTATTTAATAATTTTACTATTTCCTATAAGAGAGTTGAAAGGGGAAATATCTATTCCAATCGAATGTATTCCAAGTTCGCATGATTGAACTAACGTAGTCCCGCTACCGCAAAACGGATCAAGAACAATATCGCCTTTTTCAAAAAAAGTTGTTTTTTTAAAATTGTCCGTATGATCGTCTAGAAAATATTCAACCAACTGAGGAATAAATTTTCCTTTGTAAGGATGTAGCCGATGAACATGTTTTGTCGTTTCCGCTTCTTTATATTGATCGAACGATAAAGCCCAATTGAGATCGTCTCCCAATTGTTCGCGAAATGAGAATTCCCGTTTTCCGACGTAAGAATCATAATATTTAAGTAGTTCGTCTTTTGAAATAAGAGTCGTTCCGTTTTCTTCGAATTTCTTAATTCTACCGTATTGAATAAGATAACTAATATTTGAAACGGTAACGTTTTTTTTAAGTAAAATCGACGCCCAAATACTAGCTTCTTTTACGCTTAACATTTCTTCTTTTATTTCTACCATTGTATTTCCCTAAAAAACATTATCCGAAAAAAAATTATCCTATCAATTCCTTAGTCGTTTTATAAAGCGCTTCCTCGACGTCCAAGCCGTTTTGCGTCGCTTCTTCAATTTTTTTAACAAAATAGCTTCCGCATACCGCTATATCGGCTTTGGTTTTTAATAATTCTATCTGCTCTTTTGATTGAATCCCAAAAGCCGCCGCTATCGGTAGTATCGAGTTAGATCGAACTTTCTTAAGCCAATCTGTCGTTTCTTCGGAAATATCCGTTTTTCTTCCTGTTATCCCGCGGCGCATAACGGTATATAAAAAACCGTTCCCTTTTTCAGATAATTGCCGTATTCTTTCGGCCGACGCGCCCGGAGCGCAAATAAGAATAAATTTGAGATCGTTTTGAGCGCAAAGCTCGATTATCCCTTCGTCGCATTCCGGAGGTAAATCGGCGATTATTATTCCGCTCGCCCCTACCTCCTTAACTTTTTCAATAAAAAGTTTTACGCCGTATCTGAAAACGATGTTGGCGTAGGTCATAACTATAATCGCCGCGTCGGTCGTTGCTACAAGCTCGCGGGCGATCTCAAACCCCTTTTCTACGGTAAAACCGTTCTCCAGAGATTTGTAACAAGCTCCCTCGATCGTGGGACCGTCCGCGGTGGGGTCGGAAAAGGGGAATTGAACTTCGAGAAACTCGATTCCAGCTCGGCATATCCCTCTCGCCGTTTTTAAAGAAGCCGGAATATCCGGATATCCGGCGATAAAGTGTCCCATAAAGCCGATTTTATTTGATTTTTTTAGCGTATCGATTTTTTCATCTATTTTATTCATATCTTTTGCTCTCCGTCTTTAGAAATTCGATCCAGTTTGGATCTTTCATAGCCCCGGCCGTGATAAATATATCTTTATCGCCGCGCCCCGAAACGTTTACGACAATTGTTTTGCCTTTGCCGATCTTCTTTGCCAGCTTCATAGCCGCGGCGAGAGCGTGCGAAGATTCTAAGGCGGCGATAACCCCTTCAGTTTGAGCGAAAAATTTAAGAGCGTCCAGTACCTCGGTATCCCTTATGGAGCGAAAATCTATCCTTCCGATCTCGGCGAGATACGCCAACTGGGGACCTATGCCGGCATAGTCGAGTCCTGCGCTGATAGAATGCGTCGGTAGAAGTTGTCCGTCGTCGTCCTGTAAAAATATCGATTTATATCCTTGAACAATACCGAGTTTACCGATAGAGCCGGCGATTCTGCTGGCGTTCTTACCGGGCGCGTCGCTTATACCGCCGGCTTCCGCTCCGATCATTTTTATATCTTTATCTTCCAGAAATTCGTTAAAAAAGCCGATTGCGTTTGAGCCCCCGCCGACGCAGGCGACAAGATAATCAGGCGAACCGGTTTTGTACTGCGCAAACTGTTCGCGGACTTCTCTACCGATAACCGATTGGAAAACTCTTACCATATCGGGAAACGGCGAAGGGCCGAGAGCGCTTCCTAAAAGATAGTGCGTGTCTCCGCTTCTTTCTGACCACTCTCGTAGCGCGGCGTTGACGGCGTCTTTGAGCGTTTTTGTTCCGCTTGTTACGGGGACTACTTTTGCGCCGAACATCTCCATCCAAAAAACGTTTGGTCGTTGACGAGCTATATCTACTTCCCCCATAAATACGGCGCATTCGAGTCCCAAACGCGCGCAAGCGCAAGCGGTAGCGACGCCATGTTGACCGGCGCCCGTTTCGGCGATAATCCGCGTTTTACCGAGCCGCTTTGCTAGAAGCGCCTGTCCTATTGCGTTGTTTATCTTATGGGCGCCGGTGTTAGCGAGCCCCTCGAGTTTCAGATATATATCGGCGCCGCCAAGTTCTCTCGACGCGTTCTCTGCGTATAAAAGCGGAGTAGGGCGGCCTACAAAATTTTTTAGTATATAATTGAATTCTTCTATAAACTTGGGGTCTTTTATGTATCTCTTAAAGCCCTCGTCTAGTTCTGCGAGCGATGGGCGCAGTATCTCGGCGATATATCTTCCGCCGTACTTTCCAAAAAAACCGTCTTTATCGCTTTTCATTTGCCGTTCTCCTCGTATCAGAATAGCGCTATTTTATATCAATAATTAAAAAAAGGCAATGATTTTGTTTTTTACAAAGTATATGATCGTTTTTATTCGAGTAACAAAAATTGTGAAGAACATGAAATTGAAAAAATGGGAATTCCTGTTAATTATTTCTTGCATATAGCGAAAAAAAAATGTATAATTTTTGTAGGTTTTAATATTTTTATCCCTTTTTATAAGGAGTTTTGTATGGCTAAGATTCTAATAGTCGACGATTCGTCAACGATGAGAGAGAGTTTGGATATGGTTTTATCAAGCGCCGGATACGACGTGGACGCGGCTATAAACGGAGTCGATGGATTGAAGAAATTCGGCGAGAATAGGGACTACAATCTTATTATAACCGACGTCAATATGCCCGAAATGAACGGTCTGGATATGCTTGCGAATATCAGAAAGATTTCTAAGGACGTTCACGTTATAGTTTTAACGACCGAAACTGAAAAAGATAAGATAGAAACTGCAAAGAATCTTAGAGCCAGCGGTTGGATTATAAAACCTTTCAAACCTAACGACCTAATCGCCGTCGTTTCCAAACTTGTACAGTAATTAAAAAAGTATAATATTGGTTTTCTTTTTATCTTCTTCGATAAGCGCTTTTTCGTAATCGCTCTCTTCCTTGATAGTTTGGAACGCTTTCGATTTATCAATTTTCTTTAAAAGAACTTTCTTAGACTCGACAAAGAAAAAAATTTTTCGGGCGTAATCGCCGCCGATATGGCTCGAAATTATCGGGATATTCTCTTTTTCCAGAAAACTATTTATAAAGGCGACGTTGTTTTCGCCGACGGTTTTTTTGACATTTTTCATATCCAAAACGTTGCCGCCGCCGAAAACCTTTGCTTTTAGAGCGTTTTTCTTTACCCCTAGTTTCATAAGCGAGTTTATTAATAACTCCATAGCGTACATTCCGTATCTTCCCGAACCGCAGTTGGCTATGTCGGATCTGCATAAATTACCCGGCAACATAAAGTGATTCATTCCGGAATAAGGGGAAAAATCCGAAAAAAGGCACACCGATATGCAAGAACCAAGTACCGTTTGAATTATAATGTCCTTTTCGGAAACGTAAAATTCCCCGGGCGCTATAGAAATCGAATCCTTATTGAATTTTCTATCGTAGTATTTATGCATCAAAACTCCAATCAATCAAAAAAAAGTTGGGATCAATATAATATATGTTTTTATTAGAATCAACAATAATTTCGAATAAATAATAGAAAATTAATGTTTAATC
>JAGOCL010000180.1 GCA_017998755.1 Spirochaetota bacterium
AATAACAAATTGTTTGGCTTATTTGGGAAAAATCGAATCAAAAATCAGATCTCTTGATATTAAAGAGTATATCGCGGATTTTGCCATTATGAAAGGGGCGGCTCTACTAATAAAAGGCGAGATTAATTCGGCTCTTTTAGAGTTCTCTTACGGAACAAATTCAGCGAGATATAAAAATTTATCAAAAAAATTAACCCTTTACGCAAATATTTTGTTAGACGATACCGAAGAAGTTGCCAAACTCGCTTTAGATAATCAAAACGTCGTCGAGGTTGACGAGATATTTTTAAAGACTATCGGAGATTATTTCTATTATAAAAAAAGATACGATAAAGCTTTAGAAATATACATTAATCTTGGTAAAATGAAGATGTTTGATACTAACGAAATATCTACGCTAGCCGATTTGTATTATAAAACCGGTAATTATCAATTGTGCATAGATACGCTTGAAAAGTTATTCAACGAATATAACGTAAAAATTCCCGCTATTTATAAAAATATCAGCGCGTCGTATTCGGCGCTAAAAGACTATCAAGAAGAGTCGTTTCATTTAAAAGAGGGGTTAGTCCAATACCCGGGCGACGTCGATTTTTACGTTCGTCTGGCAAATTTTTATTTAAAGCGAAAAGACGCCGGAGCGGCTCTTAATTATATAGAAGACGGAATGTCTATACTTAAAAACTCTTACGACAACAGACTCGACGCGCTGAAGATTGCCGCGTTACAATTAACCGACTCCGATATGGGTGAAAAAGAGCTTCTCAATTTAAGAGAAAAAAGCATAACTAACGTCGATTATTATTTCAAATTGATAGAATATTATATTAAAAGCGCCAACTATTTAGACGCTCAAAGAGAAATTGACACTGTCAAAGAATTGTCGTTAAATAATGAACAAAGAGATTCTTTAAATATCTATAGACTTTTCGTCGAAATGAATAACGGAAACAAAATCGAATATGAAAAAATAAAAAAAGAGTTGCTCAAATCTCAATCTAAGAATTTAATCGGTAAATTTAATATGGCCTTATTATTCATAATCGACAATGAAACGGATAAAGCTTTAAGTATTTTAACTTCGATGGATATCAATGAATTACCCAACGATCTTCGTTTTAAAAATTTATATTTAAAATCAATTGTATATTTTTTAAAAAAAGATTATTCTACTTCTTATAAATTTGTAGACAACGCTTTATCCATAGATCCGACAAATAATAAAGCCCGGTATCTGCAAAGCGTTATTGAAAGGTATTAGGTTTCAAAATTGAATATTATATATGGTCCGATATCGTCAAGAAGATTTGGCTCTTCTTTAGGGATAAGTATTGTAGAGAATAAAATCTGTAATTTTGACTGCGTTTATTGCGAACTTGGGAAATCTCCCCGCGTCGATTTCGAGTACGGAGATTATGTAACGCCTGATAAAGTTATCGACGCGCTAAACCGCTATATTCAAAATCTTACAGTCAAAATAGACGTTTTGACCGTAACGGGATACGGCGAACCGACTCTAAACAAAAGTATTGCCGAAATCGCTCGACGAATTAAAGAGAGTTACCCGCATTATCCTACCCTTTTACTGACAAATTCGACGCATCTTGACAAAAAGGAAGTTATATCGTCTTTCAAATATTTCGACCGTATCGTCCCAAGTTTAGACGCGGCAAGCGAAAAAGTCTATCAAAAAATTAATAGACCGATAAAAGGGATATCCGCTCGAAAAATAATTGACAATTTAATTCTATTACGCGCTAATTTTAGCGGATCTCTTGAACTGGAAATATTATTTTGCGACGGAATAAACTCTGCCGAATCTGAAATCAATTTACTTAAAAGCGCTTGCTTAGAAATCAAACCGGATAAAGTATGGGTAAATACGGTTTACCGCAATCCCGCCTATCCTGAAATCAAGCCGATTTCAAACGAATTACTTGAAAAACTATATCTATTTTTTAACGGGGACAAAAATGATACATTTAAAATCTAAAGACGAGATAGAACGTATAAGAGAGTGCGGGGTTTGTAGCGCCGAACTTTTCAAATACCTTGAAGACTATACAAAAGAAGGTATAACTACTAAAGAATTGGATAGGATTTCTGAAGATTTTATTATTAAAAAAGGTTTTAAGCCATCTTTTAAGGGTTACATGGGGTATCCTTCGTCGATTTGCGCTTCTGTAAATGAAGAGATAATTCACGGATTGCCATGTTCGAGAAAACTGAAAAGCGGCGATATAGTGGGAATAGACGTAGGAATTCAAAAAAAAGGATATATTAGCGACAGCGCGCGAACTTACGCTATCGGCAATATTTCTCCCAATCACAAAAAACTACTTAAAAGAACTGAAAGCTTCTTATATTTGGCTATTATGAAAATTAAAGCTATGATAGAGATAAACGATATCAGCGGAACTATCGAAGACTTGACAAGAAAATACAAATACGGCGTAGTTTACGACTATTGCGGTCACGGCGTCGGATATAAAAACCATGAAGAACCTGAAATTCCAAATTATAGATTCCCAGCCGGAAAACGTAGATTGAAAGCCGGAACTGTTATCGCTATCGAACCGATGATAAATATGGGCGAAGACGGCCAGTTCGTATTAGACGACGGATGGACGGTCGTTACAATCGACGGCGCATATTCGGCTCATTTTGAGAATACAGTCGCCGTAACCGATAACGGATTCGACATACTAACGATAATTCCCGACGATTTAAAATCAATATTGCAAAAATATTCTAAAGGCGTTGTAGAAGACTAACTCTAAAAAATTAGTAAAATTTATATTGAATTAGTTCAAATTTTATATATAATCGATAAAAAAAAATATAATGGAGAATTTTTATGATTGGTAAACAAATAAGACTTGAAAGGTTAATTAATAGAGATACAGGAACTACAGTTATCGTCCCGATGGATCACGGAGTAACAATGGGACCGATAGACGGACTTGTGAATATGAAGAATTCTATCGAAAAAGTCGTCGACGGCGGAGTTAACGCGGTTCTGTTACACAAAGGAAGCGTCGACGCAGGCCATAGAAGAAGCGGAAAGGACGTTGGCTTGTTTCTACATCTTAGCGCTTCAACGGTGTTATCCCCCGATCCAAACCAAAAGGTGCTAGTCTGTTCCGTAGAAGAAGCGATCAAACTTGGCGCGGACGGTATCTCAATACACATCAACATCGGCGCCGAAAACGACGGTCAAATGTTAAAAGATTTTGGTAAAATCGGCAAAGATTGTTCCGAATGGGGAATGCCTCTTCTTGCGATGATGTACACAAGAGGGAAAAAAATACAAAACGAATACGACGTTGAAGCGGTAAAACTCGCCGCAAGAGTCGCAAGCGAACTCGGAGCCGATATGGTAAAAGTAAATTTTACCGGCGACGTTGAATCTTTTCGCAAAGTTACGGAAGGTTGCTCTATACCAATCTTAATAGCCGGCGGCGAAAAAGCTAAAACTACTAGAGATATTCTTAACAACGTTAAAATGGCAATGGAAGCGGGAGCTCGCGGGGTATCGATCGGCAGAAACGTTTTTCAACACGTTAATCCGACGAACTTCTGTAAAGGGGTATCCGCTCTTGTTCATAACAAATATTCAATAGAACAAGCTTTACAAATTATCGGCGAGGTCGTATGAAAAAAGTCTGGATTGAAGTTGAGAATTGGGAGAAATCGTTTATTACCGACTGTATTGAAAACGGTATCGACGCTTTTTTTGTTTCCAATAAAAATGATAAAGAAAATATCGAGAAACTTGCTAAAATCGACGTTTTTTTACTTTCTGAATTGCCGGACAATATCAAATTCTTAAATATCAAATCTAAAGAAGACGAAACGGCGGCAAGTAAGGTAGATAAATCAATATCGCTGGTGCTTGAAACCGGCGACTGGAAAATCATACCCTTTGAAAATCTCATAGCAGTAAGAGACAACCTTTTCGCTTCGGTAAATAATTTGGAAGACGCTTTGGAAGCCGTCGGCATTTTGGAAAAAGGCGTAGATGGAATTTATGTAAAAAATTGTTCTAATAGCGATAAGATAGCTATATTAAAAAAACTCAAATCCGAAAAGGGCAAACTTGATATAACTACCGGAGAAGTCTTGTCGGTAACAAAAATATCCATTGGAGACCGCGTTTGTATCGACACAATCTCAAACATGGTCGACGGCGAAGGTATGTTAGTCGGAGACTATTCCAACGGAATGGTATTGGTCAATTCGGAGTCCAACGATAACGAGTACGTCGCTTCGAGACCTTTCAGAGTCAACGCCGGAGCGGTTCACTGCTACGTCATGACGCCCGGAGGAAGAACTAAATATCTTGCAGACCTAAAAAGCGGCGACGACGTTCTTATAGTTAATTACAAAGGGGAAACTCAAACGTCGGTTGTAGGCAGAATCAAACTAGAAAAACGCCCTATGCTCAGGATAGAAGTAAAAGGCTCTATCAAAAACTTTAGCGTAGTTCTTCAAAACGCCGAAACTATACGAGTAGCGACCCCAGACGGAAAGTCAAAATCGGTCGTTCAGCTAGTTAAGGGCGATAAAATAGCGATCTTGGAAGAAAAAGGCGGACGACATTTCGGTCACAAAATAGAAGAAACTATATCCGAAAAATAATTTTTATACCGATAGGGGGCGGTCTTATTCTCCCCCTACCGGATTCGATAGAAAACCATATTAAAAAGGAACTTTTTCAATTTCTTTTTCAGTAGCTTTCTCTTTGTTTTTACCTCCGGAACTTAAAAAATCGATATTCGACGCGTCTACAAATATCTTATAATTTTTTTTACCGGTTTTATCTTGCCACATCGATTGTTTTAGCCTACCTCGCGCTCTTATAGCCGATCCTTTTTTTAAATATTTTGCGCTGGCTTCAGCTACTTTGTTCCATGTGTTAACAGATATGTAACTTACCTCTTTTACATATTTGTCTTCAACCTTTCTGTTGTCCGATACCGCTACGTCAATTTTACATAAAGCGGAGCCGTTCTTTGTGTAAAATAACTCAGGGTCCCTTACTAAATTTCCTTCGATAATACTAAGATTCAAAGCGTTGTACATAAAATCCTCCTAAAAAATTATTTATATATATAATTAACAACTAAAAGTTGATTATGCTTTACAAAATTTTAAAAATATTTTATTAATTTGTTTAATTAATATGGAAATCATAAAATTAATATCTTTTGATCTAGACGGAACGCTTTTAAACGATTACGGCGACGTATCCGATTTTTCTAAAATAAAAATTAATTCTTTCGCAAATCGCGGGATTATTATATCCATAAACACCGGACGAGGGCTTATGGGTATGCGTAAATATTTCGAACAATTACCCGTTACATATTCGGCGGCAAATAACGGAGCTTTAATATACAACAATCTTGAAGACAAAGTCGAAGTAATTCACTTTATTGAAAACGAACATAAAATTAATATCATAGACTACGTTCTCGAAAAAGACCTGACGGTCAATATTTTTTTTGAAAACAGGGTCGTTATAAATAAATTCTCAAAATTCTATTATGGAAACCTTTATCAGAAAATGTTAAATCCGGTAATAGAGCCAAAATTAACCGGAAAAGAGGAAGCTTTTTCTATCGACGTTGAAATTAATGATATTAATATGATTAATAACGTCGTTTCGGATATAGAAAAATATTTCGGAAAATACGTTACCATAACTCACTCCGGTTCTAATTTTTTTCAAATTAATAAGAATAATATAACAAAAGGAACCGCCCTTTCATATATCGCCGAAAAATTGTCAATACCGCTTAAAAATACCCTCTCAATCGGAGAC
>JAGOCL010000182.1 GCA_017998755.1 Spirochaetota bacterium
CTGTTTTACGATATAGCCCGAATCGCCGAGTACCGCAGACCCAAATTTCTATTTCTGGAAAATGTGGCAAATTTTGTCAGACACGACGACGGTAAAACTTTACAAACTATACTAGACGTACTGAATTCTATCGATTACGACGTTTATTACGACGTTCTGAACGCCTCCTTATTTGGCGTTCCGCAATCGAGGAAAAGGGTATATTTTTTATGTATCCGGAAAGACTTGAATTTTAAAAGCTACGATTTTCCTACGCCGACTTTAGAAAATATTTCCTTAAAAAATATTATCCTTGAAGATAAATATACCAAAAATTTAATAATTAATCGAAACGATATATTTTTTGATAAAAATTTAACGAATAAGACTAATTCCGAAAATTTTCAATTAAACCCGGTTAGAATAGGTTACGTCAATAAAGGCGGGCAAGGGGAAAGAATTTATAGCGAATACGGCCATGCGATTACCCTTTCCGCTTACGGCGGAGGCGTCGGAGCAAAAACAGGATTATATTATATCAACGGCGCCGTTCGCAAACTTCACCCCGAGGAGTGTAAAAGAGTAATGAGCTTTCCGGAGAATTTTAAAATTCACGAAAGCGCAAATCAAGCGTATAAACAATTCGGGAATTCCGTCGTCGTAAAAATGATAAAAATAATCTTTGAGAAAATCTTAGAAGTACTATAGCGCTAAAGTTAAAAATTTTCAAATATTATCCGCCGCCCGGCGATACACGCCATCAGGATTGTGTTGTAGCGCAACGCAATTTATTTATCGAACGTATACTTTTACCGCTTAATTAATTTCTATAACTTCCTTGAATTTCTGTCAATCATAATATTTTATTTATATCTTCCGTCTAACCCCCTACGGCGTACCGTACTTCACTATAACTACATTACCGCCTGAGCTCGTTCCCGCTAAAACTCAGCTCCGATCTCTATTAGTAACACCCGAAAGCTCGTCCCGAGCGAATGCGAGAGAACTTATTTGTAGCCCCCGAATTAATTCGGGTGCTACTATGCTATTTTAGAGAACGCGCAACCCGAAATCCTATGCTAGTGTTCCGACCGCTCGGGTTGGCGGAGCCACGGTTACTGACCTCGCAGTAGCGGTAGTCACCGTAGTGACTACCGCCACGAACCACGCGGTTAGAGCCGCTACCACAGCCAATTGGATTACTCTTTATAAATCCTACATTGTTTCCGTACCAGTCCCAACACCATTCTGAAACATTACCTGACATATCATAAAGTCCGAGTTCATTGGGGCTCTTTAATCCTACAGATTTTGTAAAGAAATATGAATTCGAATTTGAAGCATACCAAGCTACTTTATCAATATTTCCTGCCCCTGAATATAAAAAATTTTTGGATATCTGTCCTCCAGTTGCTGCATACTCCCACTCAGCTTCAGTTAGAAGTCGATAACCATTTACATTCCAGTTTGCTGTTACCGTATATTTGAGTTTATCATCTTCATTTTTATTATTCGGATCTTGTCTGCTCTTGTCTATAGTATAGACAGTAGTCAGCCCCTCATTGATGCTTCTTTTATTGCAATATTCGATACAGTCATACCAGCTCACCGTTGCAACTGCAGCAGAATAGTTGTCCCATTCATAACATTCCATTACTTCTACCCACTCCTTTATGGTTATTTCATACTTTCCTATCCAAAAATCTGACACGTTAACATTTTTATTATAATAATTTGATTTTTTTGATTTGACTGTCCCTCCTGAAACAAAAATAAAGCCTTTTTTTTCCAGTAGAAAATCTTTTATTTCTATTTTTTTATTATTGGGTAATTTATTGTATTCTATTACAAATTTATAATGATCAGTCTGTTTTTCATTAACTAAACTATTATTTTTCAAATTTTTAATCTTGTACCCGTAAAACATTCCATTCCAGTTTGAGTCATCATATTTCATCCCATACGATATCTCACCTACATAATATCCCGCCTTACTGTTCGCAACTATCTCTTTATATTCAGTCGCAATATCACCCTTAAGATAATATTTATATAAATCGCTATAACTATATTTAATACTGTTCGATTTTATTGTAAAGGGGAAATATTTATCATTCTTTTCAAACCCGCCAATTATCACAGAGACATCCTTTCCAGCAATAGTGAAAACAGTAGTCTCAAGTTTATCAACCAACTCATTCTTTTTACCAATTAAATCTCTTGTAGTTTTATTTATATCTGTCGATATTTTACCATCAATCTCCGATAACTCCTTATTTCTCGCATTGTCATAATTTGTTATATCTATCTCCTTATCTCTCTTGTATTTATTCTTCCTTGCCTGAAATTCGCTATCCGACTCCCAAGGTTCTGCCTGCATACTTAAAAACTCGCTATTTATCTTTGTTCTTGCTTCGCTTATTTTATCATTGTAATATCTATTTATCCTTGCTATTTCGCTATCTTTCCTTGACTTCATTGTAGACTCAATATCTTTTATCCCCTTAACAAGTTCCTCTATCTGATCGATAAGCCCTTCTGTACTTTCATCCTCTTTCAGTAATTTCTCATATTCGAGTTTTTTTTTCTCCGCCTCCTCATTGAGTTTAGCAAGTCGCTCCTCCTCCTCTTTTTTCAGTTTCAATTTTTCTTCTTCCTCTGCTTTTTTTCTTATCTCCTCTTCTTTCTGTTTCGCTATCTCTCTCTTTATTCTCTCTTTCTCTTTTATCGCATTTTCAAGTTCTATTTTTTTTAGATTTTCCTCCGCCTGCTTTTTCTGTAGTTCTATTTCCATAGCAATTCTATCTTTTTCATTTTTTGAATCTTTTATTTTCTTCATTAATTCCGCATTCATCCTCTCAATTTCTTCTAATTCCAACTTCTTTTTATCAGCTTCAGCCGATACTTTTCGTTGCTCTTCCTCTATTCTTTTCTGCAAATCAGCATTCGAAAAAAAATAAAAATCTTCAAATAAACTCGATGTCTCCCACGGAATTTGAGACTTATTTGACAATTTTGATACATTGTTTCTTACTTCCATAAATACTTTCGCAAGAGATAAATTCGGTATTTTTATCGCCTTTATAAGTTCCTGCGTATAAAGACCATTCTCGCCTTCGCCGTCTGACGCTACATTTCCCGGAGATGTTGCAAATGCTATTAGAGAAGAGCTTGGAGAACGCTCAACAGCCCTTAATCCTCTATTTCCAGTCGATCTTGAAAAAGCAAAAGGATTATTCCTGCATGCATCAAGAATAATTATATTTGTTTTACACTTTGCAGACTCTATCTCTGCAAACATTTCTTCAACATTATAACATTCAAATTCAACGTCAGACTCTTTCTGAATACTACTTCCAATCGGAACCAAATAATTTAAACCGCCAACCTGTAACCCATGACCTGCGTAATAAAAAAGAGCAACCCCTTTATATTGAGATATTTCCGCTCCAAATTCTCTAACTATTTTTTTCATTTCATTTGTGGTTTTGATATCAAGATATATCCTTGTTTCAAATCCAAGCTCTTTTAATGACCTATCCATTGCTTTTGCGTCATTGACCGGATTTCTTAGAAACCCTTCCTTATAATTACTGTTGCCAATAATCAGCGCCATTCTTTTATCATCTGCTGATAATTGAAAAACAACAAAAAAAACCAAAAATAATAAGATGTTTTTTTTCATTAAAATCCCCTGATAAAGTTTAATAATAATATTTTTATAGACGGCTCTGTCGCCGGTTTCTATTTATAATTTAAAGCGGTCAATTCTACCTAACGCCTCGGTATACAAGAAGTTACGCCCATATTAATAATCAATAAATATTTGTAATCTTTATTTGATTGGTAAATTTTCCATCGCTAAAACTTTCGTCTGTTATCATGCATTCATAGAAATATTTATTTGAGCCGTATTTTTTAATTTTATAAAGTAAATCTTTTGTTTCTTCGCTTTTATCTAAATACCCATAAAGATTATATACTTCATCTCCTATGAAATTAATTCTAACGCTATAATATAAATCTGAATCTTTAAAATTGTAATTAAAATAATTGTTTCCTACCTCATATTTCATACCTAACATAATAATTTTCTTGTTAAGAAAACTTTTTGGATCCAACATAATATCAAATGGCATAACAACAAGATTTTTCTTAAAAAAATCTCTTATGATAGATTCATTCTCTATAATCCCTAATCTTCCTTGTAATTGTTCATAAGGATTATCATAAAAAACATTATCTTCAGGAATAATACAATAAGAAAATATCAAGTCGCCTAAATTACCAACATCATTCATTAATTTTGCAGTATATTCAATACATAATATTAATCTTCTATATGCCATTCCCATATTATTGTTTTTGGATATAGCGTTTCTAAAATATGGCTTGGCTTTATCATAACTTTCTTTACCCAATTCTTTATCATTCATTATAAGCCAACCGTTAGCATAATTTCCTAAAGCAGTATCCGGCCATTTATCTTTAATGACATTATAATGATACTTATAGTCAATATCCTTTGTTTTTTCTTCCTTTAACTTAATTATAACATCAAAGAAATATTTTTCATCATCTGTTAAAGAATAAATATAATTTATATGTATTATAAAAAAAATAATTATTAAAAATATTTGATTCTTTCTCATATACTTCTCCTTTCATATATCTGAACTTCGAAACTCTTTATTCGTTATTAATTTATAATAAAATACTAAAAATATATCAACTCTATTTTAAAAAATATTAATAAATTCAAAATTCTTCTACTTTAATGCAGATAATAATTACGCGAGCGATAAACCCGCGCGGTAGCGCTATACATTCCATAAAAAACCGCTAAATATTTCTGAAAAAAATACGAAAATAAATATGTGGTCCAATAACGAGTATAGGGGAATTACTAATAAGACGGAAAAGCAAATTCAAATTTTGCTACTCGCTATTAGATGATATAAATTGAAAGAGGCGTTTTTAACCGCCTCTTTTTTGTTACGGGGGCGATATTATGAAAAAATGCGCGATACATTATTTTTCCGGTACGGGCAATACGGAATGCGCCGCGAGATTTTATATTTGAAATTTAATTGATAATTACTTAATATAATGTATAATAATTATCAGGAGGATAAGCAATGAATAAAAAAGCGACCATAAGCATACCGGAAGAAATATTATTTTCATTAAGAGAATCCGAATCTCAATTAATATCTGAAATGAAAAAAATTACGGCGATGAAATATTTTAATGAGAAAAAATTATCTATAGGTCAATCTTCCATATTAGCAGAAATGTCTGAGGAAAATTTTATCAAGTATCTATCTCAAAATAATGTCTCTATTTTTCAACATTTTACAAAAGAGGATATTTTTAGGGATATTGATAATGCTTAAGGTTATTTCAAACTCAACTCCAATAATTGCGCTTTGCGCTATTGATCAATTAGACATCCTAAAAAAAATGTATGGAGAAATTATTGTTCCTAGCGCCGTTCGAGATGAAGTTAATTCAAAAGAGAATATTATTAAAGATAATTATTTATTAGTAAAGAACTATATACAGTTGTATTAAATTGTGTAAATGAGTAATTATGGAATAAATAATTTACTTCGCGAAGATATAAAACTTGTTAACATAGTTAAGTAACTTTTAGCTCGGAATGACAACTTTTTGGATAGCCCCTTTTTGTTACGGGAGGTATTATGAAAAAATGCGCGATACATTATTTTTCCGGTACGGGCAATACGGAATGCGCGGTAAATTTAATTTGCGATAGATTGAAAAAGTCTAAAATTGATGTGACATTAATAAAAGTAGAAAACGGTTTTAAACAGGATATAGAAG
>JAGOCL010000183.1 GCA_017998755.1 Spirochaetota bacterium
AGAAAATACTATGCGTCGTTGAAGAGCCGTCCGATCTTTTAGCGATAGAAGAAACGGGGTGTTATAAAGGGCAATACCATATACTTATGGGTAATATCAATCCTCTCGAGGGAAAAGGTCCGGATAATCTCAGAATTGGAGAGTTGTTGAAAAGAAGCGCAAATGAAAAATTTGAGGAAATTCTCATTGCGACTAATCCTACTATCGAAGGGGAATCCACTTTTTTATATCTTCAAAATCTCCTAGCCGATCAAAACGTTAAAATCTCAAAAATTGCGACCGGCATCCCTATGGGGGGGAGTCTCGAATACGCCGATAAATACACTCTCGGACGAGCTATACAGTCTAAGAATTATTTATAAGCGACGATTCGCGCGCGCCCGATAGGGCAAATCGTCGCGCGTTTCTTAAGCCCAATATTTTTTCTAAGTTTAAATTTAAAACAATTTATCTTGAAATCGATTGGAAAATCTTGTAAAATGCGTTTATGAAAATAAGCCTAATAATATATTTTTTCTCCAATTTTTATATGTTGGTTTTTGGATTGATTTTTATCCTTCCGTTATTTTATTCTTCTAAAGAAGAGTACGATAAAGTGAAGAAAATTATATTTGGCAATAAACTGCACACTTATATTGGATTTCTTGGTATCGTTCTTACGACGCTGGAGATAGTATTTCCTATGCCGGCTCTTCCCAAGACGGACTCGGTTATCATACTGGGGGATTTTATCCCATCGGTCGTCGTGTTGGTCATTTCGGTAACTTTGATTTTTGGGTTCATACGCAACAGTAAGATTTTATCGCCGCAATTAATAAAGAAAGGGGACGACATACTTACTTCTTTCCAGATACCGATTGGCGTAATCAGTATTATAGTCTGCGCGATTCATATAGTCGCGCCGGAAGCGATTCTAATTTAGACCGGAGTTATTTATGAAAAGATTTATTAAAAGATTTTTGTTTGTTCTATTTTTTCAACTGATTTTTTTTCTAACGGTTTTCTACGTATCGGACGGTAAATATTATCCCGTTTGGATGGTATCGTTTGTTTTATTTTTATTATTAAACGTTTTAGCTTCGGTTAAATTGATACCTTCCAGAAAGAAAGAGGAGGAGTTCAAAAATTTAGCGAGCGAGTACATGACCATAACCGCTTCCAAATCGGATATTAAAATCAAAGCGATGAAACTTGAATTTACGTGCCCGAATTGCTCAAATAAAAACAACTATTGGACGTTTTTGGACAATTACGCATGCGGAAGTTGCGGATCGGGGCTATGGTCTTCAAAATTATCCGAATACGAAAAGGCTTACGACTCGCTTTTTAAGGAAAAAGAGAAAATCGATAGTTTTTTTGATTCTTTGTCGCCAAATATAAAAAAGAAACTTAAAGATTACAAACCGGCCGGTTAGGTTTTATGAAAATTTACGATAGTTTTGTCGGGGCGGTCGATAGTCTTAAAATATTAGTATCCGAAAAGATAGCTTTATTATCTGATTTGACTGTTCCGGTAGTTTTTTTTATTTTATACAAATTTTCTGTTCTCGTAGATACTTTAAAAAACTCAATTGAGTCGTCGGTCGCAAGTTTTTTAACAAATTTTATCGACGTTTCTATTAAAATAGCGGAATTCTTTCAAAATAATAAAATATTAATATCGACTGCGATAGCGGTTATACTTGTTTCCATTTCGGTTTTGGCTGTTATTTTTTACTTTATAGATTTCTTCAAGTACGGTATAAATTATTTCGCGAAAATAAAATTATTTGCCGGAAATTTTAAAAACAGGATAAAGTCCTTAAAAAATCCTCAGGTTTACAAGGACGCAAGAAGAAAATTTGAAAAAAGAGTTTCATTTTTTGTAGTAAAATTTCTTTTATATTTTTGGGACAATTATAAAAAATTTGAAATAATCGGAGCTCCTCATAAATTTAACTTGAACCTTCGAAAAAAAATCGGAGTTTTTACTAAGCGTTTTGTTTTGTTAGCGAAAATCAAAGCTTTTATAAAGGGAAGATTTCAATTATTAAACGAAACTTTATTGCTAAAAGACCTAATGAAAAATAAAGAAGAAGATACTACGGAGCGCCAGAAGTTATTGTTTATCGAGTCGCTTCCGGAGGCGTTCGCAGTTTTTAAGAACGTTTCGGGCGCGGAAAATCCTTTTTTTCTAAAACCATGGATTGACGAGATTGATAAACAGCTGTCCGCTAAATCAAACGGTTCGTTAGCGATTATCGGCCCCAGCGGGATAGGAAAGACCTCTTTATTGCGCTACATCGAGAATAAATATCCGCAAACGTCTTATTTCGACCTAACCGATCCGTTAAGTATGGCCGAATTTATCTCAGAAATTGATAAATATGGCGAAAACGATAGCAAAAGTAGAATTATAGCTATAGACGGTCTAGAGCGTCTTTTCAAGAGGAAAAACGGCGGATTTGATTTGATAAAGAAAGCTTTTTCGATTATAGGTTCAAAATCTAATAATATTCTCTGGGTAATTGCGGCAAATAAAATATTTTATAGTTTCATAAATAAAATTATTCCTACGGAAGGGATATTTTCAAGCGTTTTTTCGTTTAGCGAGTTCAATTCCGACTTTTTAAATAAATATTTTGATAGTAAAATTGCGGGTATCGGTTACGATTATAAAGTAATTCCGGATAAAAAAACGATCGCCGACGTGAGAAAAAAAATAAAGCATAAGATAATTTCAGAAAAAGATATTTTGGATTACTTAAAAAACATTTATTTTCAAAAAATTTATAATTTTGGAAAAGAAAACGTTTTTTATCACAACGAGATTTTTCTAAAATCTATAAAAAGAGTGGCGGATAAAACTATTTTTATCGAAATACCCTCTATACCTCAAAATAAAGATATATCGGGGTTGTCTCAAGACTATGTGTTTATGTTATATACCATCGCGCTTCACGGAGCGTTGAAATTTGAAGATATTATCGAGATATTGCTGATCCCGAAAAAAAGCGTAGAATACAAACTGCTTTTTCTTGAAAATAAGAACTTGATCGTAAAAAAAGGGGATTGTTATACGCTAAA
The DNA here is from genome assembly GCA_017998755.1 of Spirochaetota bacterium. GTDB lineage: Bacteria > Spirochaetota > GWE2-31-10 > GWE2-31-10 > MWDO01 > MWDO01. The sequence goes on from JAGOCL010000183.1 coordinate 3,067, forward strand.
TTCTTATAACTATCCCGGCGTCGTTAAGACGTTTCAAGACAGAAATCTATTATGAGGTAAACGATGAAAGAGGATTCTCAGATTTTAGATTATTTCAATAAAATCGGTTCTAATAAAATTATTCTTATCGTCTTAGTTATAGTCGCGATATTTTTTTTGACAAAAATTGTTCGGAGATTTCTCGATAAATTATCCGAACGTTATATCGGAAAAAGGATATTGATAAAAAATTTCGCGCCGATTATCTCTCTAACCATTAATCTCATAGGTTTATTTTTTATAGTATTTGGCGTGTTGAAAGTGTCTAAGGACGCTCTGCTTACTTTCGGCATATCCGCCGGCGTGGCGATCGGTTTTGCGATACAGCATTTGCTTGCAAACGTCTTCGGAGGATTGGTCATTATATTTACCAGACCGTTTAATATCGGCGATAAAATCGAAGTCGGTTCTTATTACGGCGAAGTCATTGATATCAACCTTTTGAAAGTAAAAATCGTAACTCCCGACGACTCTATCGTGAACATCCCTGCGAAATCTTTTACCGAATCCTCCACTTCAAACGCAAATAGCGGCGAGTTAAACTGTCAGGTTGCGACTACGATATACCTTCCGGGTAGCGTCGACTTGCAACAAATAAAAGAGATCGCGTTTGAAGCTGTCTATTCTTCGCCTTACGCATATCTCGATAAACCTATCGTCGTCAACTTTTTCGACGATTTTAAAGAGGCGTCGTTAGTCAGAATGAAGATAAAAGCGTACGTTTACGATCACCGCTACGAATTCCGATTTAGCTCCGATATTTATGAAAGAATAAAAAAATATCTGGGAGAGAAAAATCTGATCCCTCCTGATTTTTATAAATATTCTTTTAACTGAAATAAATATTATTGCTTCATACCGCTAATAAAAATTCATTTTTTACCGAACATTTCTATAAGCGCAAATTTTTTAGGAGAATAATATGGTTAGATCTTTATGGACCGCCGCAAGCGGAATGATAGGACAGCAGTTCAATATCGATACGATATCGCACAATTTATCGAACGTCAATACGACGGGTTATAAGAAAACGCGAGCTGAATTCGAAGATCTGCTTTATCAGAATTTGAGAATGGCCGGAACCCCTTCGACCTCGATAAGCAATTATCCGACGGGGATTCACGTGGGGCTTGGGGTAAAGACGGCTTCCACTCAGAAAATGTTTTTTCAGGGATCGCTACAAAACAGCAACAATCCGAAAGACCTCGCGATAGAAGGGGAAGGATTTTTCAAAGTGCAGATGTACGACGGTTCATACTCATATACAAGGGACGGAGCTTGGAAGATAGACTCAAACGGACAGATGGTCAATCACAACGGATATTTTATGGAACCGAATATCGTATTTCCCGAGGGCTTTTTACACGATTCTATCGCGATCAGTAAAGACGGGCTTGTTACTTGCAAAACCGGCGAGAGCGACGAGATAATCGAAGTAGGCAGAATAAATTTATATAGATTTGTCAATCCCGCCGGACTTACAAATATCGGCGAAAACTTGTATAAAGTGTCGGAAGCGTCCGGCGAAGAGATAGAGGGAATTCCCGCTTTCGAGGGGATGGGCAAGCTCCATCAGGGCTTTATAGAGATGTCCAACGTGCAAGTCGTCGAAGAGATGGTCAATATGATCGTCGCTCAAAGGGCTTACGATCTCAACTCCAAAGCGATACAGACTTCGGACGCTATGCTAAACACTGCGGTAAATTTGAAAAGGTAATAATCGTAAAATATGAAAAGAGTTTATGCTATATTTTTATCGATTTTAACATTCTCGCTTTTTTCTATAAATATAACTATGAAAGAGAGCGTCGTTATCGATAAAGATTTTGTAACTCTAAAAGATGTCGCTAACGAAGATATTTCCGATACAAAATACGATATTGTTCTGGCTGAAAATATAGAGAAGAATTTTATATTATCGAATAAAGACGCGCTTACTAAACTTGTTGAGAATAATATTTTCGACGCGTCGATATTTGGAAAGCAAACCGTAATAGCGCTAAAAAAAAATCAATTAAAATATAACGAAAGCGCAAGCGACAAAGTTAGCGAAACGGTAACTACTCCCGTTAAATTTCTGGAAAACTATCTATCCGACTATATAGATAGTCCCAATATGAAATTAAGCATTTCGATTAATAAAGTGTCGAAAAACTTTGACCTGAATAGTATAAAAGGCGATTACAAATGGGAGATAGATAAACTTAAAAAAGGGCTCTCCGATATAATCAATCTAAAAAAAGTATTTATAAACGTCGATAAGGCGAGATATTTAGTAGAACTAGAAGTAAGCGTAGTTACGGATATTTTTATATCAAAAAAGAGCTTTATAAGCGGAGATTATATAAATAAAGATTTCTTTATTAAAAAGAGCGTCGATATTGCTACCTACTCAAACGGCGAACTATTGGTTTTTGATATTAACAAAGCGGATAAATCAAAGTTTGTAAAAGACTTTGGGGCGGGAGAAGTTTTGAGATGGAGCGCGATTAAGAAGATTCCTCTAGTCGTCAAAGGCGAAGAGTTGAAAATAATAATAAAGAAAAACCGGACGACTATTACGATTCCTTGCGAATCTATGCAGGACGCTTACGAGAATGAAAAGATAAAAGTAAAACTCGCCAATAAAAAAGAAAAAATCGGAATATTAAAAGAGCGCGATGGAGATAGATATGTCGAAATATAAAACCGAATTATTAATTATAATGATTGCAATTG
>JAGOCL010000184.1 GCA_017998755.1 Spirochaetota bacterium
AGCATGCGATCTTCTCCTTATAATATGAAAAAAGAGTATTTAACTAATTTTTAAAATACCCGTTTATATATTCCAAATCAATTTTTAATTGATTTTTTAGTTCCTCTACATTATTGAATGCCATATTATCTCTTATTTTTTTAAAAAAATCAATCTTTATTTTAAAATTATAGTGATAATCGTTATAGTCTATCAAGTTAGTTTCAACTATGTCCTCAGATACGTAGGTCATAGAGTAATATTCCTCGCTATCTATAATTGTTTTTGTAACATACGCGCCGCTCTGCGGCAATAAAATATCATTATTTGTAATATTCATCGTAGGAAAACCAATTTTTCTACCAATCTGTTTCCCTTTTCTAACTATACCCTTAATATAATAATTCCTACCAATAAGAGAGTTTGCGGCTTCAATATTCCCTTCATTTATATAATTTTTTATTATTTTTGTCGAGATTTTTATGCCATTTTTTATAAGTTTTTCCGATAAATGGATATTAAAATTCTTCTTTTCCAAATCTAAAACGCTTCCGGTCCTACCGTTACCAAATTTAAAGTCCTCGCCAATAATAAAGTCCGTTACGTTAAAATTACTCTTTACAGCTTTAAGAAACAAATCCGGAGACATAGTAGCAATCTTTTCGTCAAATTCGACTAATATCACATTTTTTACGCCTAAATTCTTAATAATTGAAATCTTATCTTCCTGATCTAGTATATTTTTTAATCTTTTAGTTTTATTTGGAAGATTTTTAAAAGTCAAAAGGTAGTGAGTAAGATTTTTATCTCTAGAAATATCAATCAACTCTTTAATAATTTTTATATGCCCCAAATGAACAGAATCAAAGTATCCGATAAGCATGATAGAGGGCTTTTGTGAATAAACTTCGTCTGTAAAATTATTAATAATCTTCATATCTTGATATATCTAATAAACAAATTTATAAAATATCTTATTGTTTTCCTTTCGAATAACTCCTAAAAGTTCGTTATTGAAAGCCGTTTTAAACTCGCCGTTTTTATCGTCTATATCTACAAATATCTCGCTATTGAGTTTTTTTCCATTTTTAAAATATCCAATATACTCTTCTTTGATATTTATAGTTTCATAATGCCTTAAAGCCTCCAGAGGAGAATATATTTTAATATTATCGTCAGTTAAATTATTAGCGTTCTTCAAAGAAAATTCCCCAACATTATCTCTTCTCAAATGGGAAACGTAAGCCAAATAGCCGGATCTAAGCCCCAAATCTCTCGCTAAAGACCTAATATAAGTCCCAGAGCTACATTCTATCTCAATTTTAAGTACTTTACCGTCAAAATCTACGATATTTAAGCTCTTTATCTCTACTTCCCTCTTTTTTAAATCGATTTCTTTATCTCTTAAAGCAAGTTGGTAAGCTCTTTTACCATTCACATGTATTGCAGAATAATTAGGAGGGGTTTGTTGGATTACTCCGGAAAACTCAGGGATCAGTTTTTTTATCGTATCAAACTCGATATCGCCGTCGTATCTGTTTATAATCTCGCCGTTTTTATCGTCAGTATCGGTCTGAATACCAAAAGTAATCTCGCAATAGTATCTCTTTGGCAGTCCGATCAGATAATTGAGTAATTTGGTAGTTTTACCTATGCAGAGAACCAGTAATCCGCAGGCCGCTTTATCTAACGTCCCGGAATGACCGATTTTTTTTATACCGGTCTTTTTTCTAAGTTCGGTAACAATTTGAAAAGATGTTTTCCCTTCTGGTTTATTTATTAGTATTAGCCCTTCGTTATCCATTTGCATCGTCTGTCGCGCTCTGTTCGATTCGTTCTTTGGCTATATTTTCAATTATATTGTCAATTCTTAAAGCTTCGTCTTCTTTTTCATCGTATCTGAATTCAATTTTAGGGGTAAACCTTATATTTAAATTCTCTGAGATTATTTTTTGAAAAAACCCTTTCGCGCTATTCAAACCCAATATAGCCTGCTTTCGATCCTTTTCTTCGCCAATCATAGTAAAATATAGATGGCAATAATGAAGGTCTTTACTTAGAGATATATCAGTAATAGTCATTATCTTCGGAACTCTCGGATCTTTAACCGCGCCCGATGTTAAAGCTCTCATTATCTCCTGAATTATTAAATTTTTGATCCTATCTAATTTATATTTCATAAGTTAAAGTCCGTTTAGAAAATTATAGTAATTCGATATCCTCTAGTTTTCTGGCTATTTCTTTTATTTCGTAAGCTTCCATTATATCGCCGACTTTAAAGTCTTTATAATTTTCTATACCTATACCGCATTCAACGCCTTCTATAACTTCAGATGCGTCGTCTTTAAACCTTTTTAAAGTCGTTATTTTTCCGGAATAGATAACTACATCGTCCCGTATCAATCTTATTAACGAATTTCTCTTAATTTTACCATTAGCTACGACGCACCCTGCAACTGTGCCGATTTTAGATATCTTAAATACCTGTTTGACCTCAGCCGCGCCAATCAACTCTTCGAGAAGATCCGGTTTTATCATACCTTGCATTGCAGACTTAATATCCTCTATTACGTCGTAAATAATATTATATCTCTTTATCTCTACTTTTTCCTGATCCGCTATAGATTGAGCCGTTGGGTTGGGTCGAACGTGAAATCCGATTATATGAGCGTTAGTCGCTACCGCAAGCATAACGTCGTCTTTATTTATTGCTCCGACTCCTGCGGAAACCGTAACAAGTTTGATCTCTTTATTGCTGAGTTTTTCTAAACTATCCTGAATAGCTTGAGCCGAACCGTGTACGTCGGCTTTTATAATTATTTTTATCTCCTGAACTTCGCCTTCTTTTTTCTGCGTTATTAATTCGTTCAACGTTACTTTCTTGACCGATTTAGCTTCTTCCATTTTGTTTAATTCTTGCCGTTTGGCGGCGATGATTTTAGCTTCTTTTTCATTTGCAGTTACGTTGAAAGGATCCCCTGCATTAGGAACATATTCAAGTCCGGTTATCTCAACCGGCATCGATGGGTACGCTATTTTAATTTTTTCGCCTTTATCGTTATATAAAGCTCGCGCTTTTCCTGAATAAATACCGGCGACAAAAAAATCTCCGACTTTCAATACCCCTTTAGATACTAAAACAGTCGCGACTACCCCCTTACCATGATCTATTTTCGACTCTAATACAAAACCCGTAGCTCTTGATTTCTTAGAAGACTTCAAATCCATCATTTCAGCTTGTAAGATTATCGTCTCCAACAGCTCTTTAATCCCCAATTTCTTTAAAGCGCTTACTTCGCAATAAAGCGTATGACCTCCCCAATCTTCCGGTAGTAAATCATGTTCGGTTAATTGCTGTTTTATTTTTTCAATATTAGTATCAGGTTTATCAACTTTGTTAATTGCTACAATTATCGGTACGTTTGCCGATTTTGCGTGTTTAATAGCTTCGACAGTCTGAGGCATCACCCCATCGTCGGCCGCAACTACTAAAACGACAATATCCGTAACTTCAGCGCCTCTGGCTCTCATCATAGAAAAAGCTTCGTGACCGGGAGTATCAATAAAAGTTATCATCTCACCTTTTTCTAATACGACGGTATAAGCTCCGATATGTTGCGTTATTCCTCCGGATTCGCTTAAAGCTACGTCCGTAGTCCTTATAGCGTCGAGCAGTTTGGTTTTACCATGATCGACGTGCCCCATTATTGTAACAATTGGAGGACGTTTTTCTATATCTTCTTCTTTTTCAACGTCGTCTTCTATAAGCGTCTCTTCATATAGCGAAACCACGTTAACTTTACAATTATATTCGGAAGCGACTATAGAAGCGGTATCCGAATCTATTTTATCATTTATCGTAACCATCATACCAAGATCCATCAGTTTGGATATAATAGCGCTTGCTTTCAAATTCATTTTTTTTGCAAGATCGCTTATACTTATGACGTCGATAATATCTACGCTTTCCGGAACGCTTAACAAAAGATCTTTTTCTTTTTTCTTATAAAGAAAAGCTTTCTGAATCTCTTCTTTAAAAGAATTTTTACCTGTCGTATCGTACTTTTTTTGATTAAGTTTTTTTCTAGATCTGTCTTTATCATTTTTTTGCAACGGTTCTGCAACAGGTTTAGTATTAGCCGGTCGATTAAAACCGCCGGCCCCGGTTCTCGTATCCCGATTTTGAAATTCGTTTCTTTTGACGAAAACGCTTGGGCCGCCGCCCCCCGCAATAAATTTTTTAGTGAAATACTTTTTCTTTTCAGTAACTTGAGTAACGCTAGTTTTAGCCGGAATTACGGTTTCCTTTTTTTCATCAATCTTTACGTCTATTACTTTCTTGACGCCCGCTTGAGTTTGATTATCAACAATATTAGTTTCATTAATAACGTTTTCTTTTACCTCTTCGGTAAGTTGAGTCGTTCCAGTTTCATTTTCTTTTTGATTAGGATGCCTTTTTATTATGATTTTTTTTACTTTTTTGACAACCACAACCTTTTTTGGATTTATTTCTTTCTTTTTGATCAACTCGCCTTTCATTTCATTATCGGACATATCTACTCCACAAAAATATTTTATCTATCTAAAAAATTGTCAAAATTTTATATCTTTTATAAATAATGTCAAGTTTATTATTAAAAAATATACGTTAATATCAGACTTCTTCAGATATTGTTTCTTCATCAACCTCTTCCTCTTCTTCTTCCTCTTCAAAAACTATTTCTACTCCGCAACTTTTACAGAATGTTTCGTCTTCGGTAATATTAGCTCCGCAATTCGGGCATTGGTAATATAAAACTCCGTCTTCAACGGTGCCGTTCTCGGCAACTTTTTCAGTATCGTCCTCTTCAACTATTACTTCAAAATTATCGTCTATAAAGTTTTTGAGGTAATCCGCCATCTCGTCGGTAAAACCTTCTAAAGCTTTTATATCTTCCAACGACAACTCTATCAATTGTTCTATTGCGGTAATCGAATTATCGATTAGCGCATCTTTTATATTTACCGGAATTTCAAGATCTTCAATTTCGTTCTCTTCTATATTAAACAACTCTTCGGCGTCTCTGGCGTGATCTTTGATAAATCCTTTCTCCAGCGCCTCTTCAACTCTCATAATATCAATATTCCAATCTGTTAATTGATTGGCTAATTTTATATTTAGTCCTTTTTTACCTATTGCAAACGACAATTGGCTTTCGTCGACTATAACGACTGCTTTTTTACTAGGTTCGTCGGCTATAATAACGTCTGAGATTTCCGCGGGAATAAGAGCGTTTTCAATGAATTTCTTGGAATCTATACTCCATTTTAAAACGTCGATTTTCTCCCCTTCAAGTTCTTTTATAATATTCTGAATTCTACTACCTTTTTGTCCTACGCAAGCCCCTACCGGATCGATCTCGTCTTTGTTTGAAAAAACGGCAATCTTTGTTCTATAACCGGGTTCTCTTGCAATCTTGAATATTTGAACGGTCTTATCGTAAATCTCAGGAATTTCTACTTCGATTAGTTTTCTAACAAAATCCGGGCTGGTTCTAGACAAAATTACAGACACATTCCCGTTTTTGGATAATTTTACTTCCGTAACCAACGATTTCAGACGATCCCCCGCCTGATAACTTTCATGAGGACATTGATTTCTTTTCGGTAAAATTCCTTCCGCGCTTCCGAGATCAATGTATATATTATCGTTTTTAATTCTTTGTATATAACCGATTATTATTTCGCCTTCTTTCGACTTGAAATCCGACAAAAGCGAATTCTTTTCTATCTCTTTCAATCTTTGTAAAATGATC
>JAGOCL010000185.1 GCA_017998755.1 Spirochaetota bacterium
ATATTAAATCAATATTAGATTTTTTTGAGAGGAATAAATTGGTAGAGAATAATCATTATAAAAAATATGATTATATTCCAGATTATTGTTTAATTCCAGATTTAAATTTTAAACAATTAAAAGATACTAGAGAGATATTAGTTGATTCCGGATATTTAAAAAATTATGAAAATGAAATAAAAACTTATGTTTGGAATGAAAAAGAGTTTATTGAAGAAGAAAAAAAATAGAATATAAAGCAGGTTATTGCTTGATAAAAGATATGACAGATGAGGATTTTCAAAATGCCTATAAAATATTATCAGAGACAGATTTAAAGTGGGAGAAAAAATATCTTCATTCTTATAAGTGGAATGGGAAATATTTTGAAAATTATATAGGAGAGAAAAACTAACGGCGTTTTATATTAATTAACGAAGTTTTTCTTCTATAGTTATTTTTGTATCGAGAAAATCTTTATTTCCGGGATCGAGAGCGAGAGCGCGGTCGTTCAACTTTTGCGCCAGCGTTAGTTCTGATTTTTCAATAAGAATTTTAGCGTAGGCGTTATAGGTTAGAGCGTTTGAAGTATTTAGCGAGACCGCTTTATACAGATATTCTTCGGATTTTTCGATATTTCCTTTAGAAATCTCAATTTCGCCCAATAATCCGAAATATTCTGGGATATTCGGATCTATAGCGATTAGTTTAACAAATTCCGAATGGGCGATATCTAACTTGCCGTCCTTAAAAAAGAGATCCGCCGCTTTTATTGAGAGATTAATATTTTGCGTTAACGTTGAATACCCTTTTATTAGATTTAAAGCGGCGTCGAGTCCGTTGGCGGCGTATTCTTTATCAACTACTTTTAAATAAGAATTTATCGCGTTTTTTTCTATATTGGAGGAATCTGCGAGCGTCTGATAAAGCGCGTCGGTATTTTCATCGGAATAGAGCGCGACGCCGTACGAGACGGTTTTAAAAATTTCGGATTGTTCTATATCATTAATTTTATAATTATCAACCGGCGCGTAGTAAGAATACTTTTGGTTATTAATTCTAGAAGGTTTTAGATCAATTTTAACCGGACTAACTTTCATCGAGTTTGCCGATATTTGATGAAATAATTTTCCCAACGAATAAGAACCGGGCTCCGATAGAGCGAAGGTTATATCCAGATAAGAAAAGGTCTTGAAAGATATCTCGTTTACGGAATAATCGGCTATCCAGTAACCGATTTTATATACCCCAAGAGGAAGACCGTTGATATAAAAAATATCCGCGACGTCTTCCGAAAATTTATACAACTCGAAAGTCCTAAGATTTTGTATATAAAAAACTTCCGGCGATACCTTAGTCGTCCTTATATAAAGGTCAAATTCTATAGCGACGTTACATTTTACGGACAAGTCCCGAAAATATCCTTGATACGAATTGGACGATTTACAACTTAAAAAAACGCAAAATATGATAAATAATGGTCTAATATTCATTATTTATCTAATACGGAGGAAGGATAAATCCATTTCTGAGAATCAAGCTTGTATTCGACTATTTCCTCTTTTTTAAAGAAATTATTTATCTCTCTTTCCGCCCCAACGGTTCCGTCCGACGTATGAATCAAATTCACGCTCGTATGCATTCCATAATCGCCTCTTATAGTCCCGGGAACAGCGTCGACTATCTGAGTGGCTCCGGACATTTTTCTAGCAGTCTTAACAGCGTCTATCCCTTCGACAACCATAAGAATAACGGGGGACCTGGTAATGAAACTGATCAATTCCTGAAAAAAAGGTTTCTCTTTATGTTCGTCGTAGTGATATTTCGCTTTTTCTTGAGAAATCAACTCCATTTTCATCGCGACAATTTTTAATCCCTTTTTTTCAATTCTTGTTATTATCTCTCCGGCAATACCGCGCTGTATCGCGTCCGGTTTTAATATTATTAATGTTCTTTCCATAACTTCCCCTTTTTGTAAACATACTATAACAATATTCTCTCTTTTTCAAGAGTAATTTTAGTCGTCGAATGGATATTCTTTATATAATTTTATATTTGTTAGCCTAAAAAGTAGCGCTAAGCGAATGAAAGCTCTATTGGGCGGTAGTATTTGTTGTATATGATCGATAAGTAGGGGGAGTCTAACGGGAATTCCCGTTTTTCTTTATCCAAGATCAATCTTCCCATTTTCTTTAATCCATGAATTCTCATAAATTCCCATGCATTAAATTGTTTCTTTTGAATAGATTTTTCATTTTGTTTACATAGAATAACCAAATAGGAGAGAAACGCTTCTAAATTATTATGTTTAAATATATTTGCTAAAAAGAATTCTATTATTCTTCTAATAATAAAAGCTATACTGTAAGAATTGGTATCGTCGTGTATTTTTTTTAATAAAAGGTACGCTTTATAATCGATACAGACATGAATTTTTTGATCCCATGAAATATTTTCGTAAATAGGAATATATTCTTCCGTTATTTGAAAATAACGTTTAATATAGGGGTACATAAGATTAATAATTTTAGAAATGATCGCCGGCGTTCGTTTTGTATTAAAGTATTTTTGAACGTCGCAAATCGAATTCCTAATATCGTCATTAATTGCTAAAGAAAAATCGTATGTCATTTTGTCTATCCTTGAAAAATATTAGAGCGTAAAAAAAAATCTCATATATATTAACAAGTAAAAGATGAAAATGGTTTACAAAAAAAGGGAATAATTTAGAAAATAATGATAACAAATTGGGAATTCCCGTTTAGAATATAACAATAAACATACACATCTTAACTTCCGGCAATTAATAATTATAATAATTAATAGACTCTCCGCCGTTTCTGGTTTTGTCGTCGTAGAAATAGTCGAGGAGTTCAAACCAATTTTCAACGATTCCGTTATCTCGCGTAGCGTTATCTTGGCACCACAATATTTTTCCGTAATAATTTGAAAATTCCGAAGCGTCTAGAGGATTATACCATATTTGATAATTCCAATATTTCGACGTATAATAGGGCTTGTCTCCGGCTGGAAAGAAAATTGTTAAACCGTTTTTACCGGATACATAGTTATCAAATTCAGAACCGCCGTAAGAGGATAATATGAGTTCGTCCAACATGGTAAGACATAAATTTATATCGGAGGAAAGGTCGTCGAATACAGGATTAGATTTCATTTTTAATATAAGGTCGTATATATCAAAAGAAGAGTAATCAGCCCATTCTGAAGTGGAATATTTATAAAAATAGTAATTTATTGAAGGGTTTGGGTAATTTCCTTTAATACTCTCTAGAGCTAGTTTGGCCGATTTTGCATATACAGAATGCGAAATATCGTCGATAGATTCTTTTACTTGTTCAGTTTTCTTCAAGTCAAGTAAAATGTAGCTATGATCATAAAATCCGGAATTTTCCAACGCGTCTTTTTGTTCCTCGAGTATAACTTTTCCTATGTCGATTCCGGTCATCGTTTTAGGCGAATAAAAAAGCTCGTTTCCGCCAAACAAAGCGTCGGTTTCGTCTCCGGATACTTCTGTTGTTTTGAATCTTGAGAATATTTTATCGTATTCAAATCCGTTCGACCACTCGACGGGAGTGGATGCCAAAAAATATTCCGCGCTGAATTTGTCGACGCCTGTTATTGGCGAGAATTGGTATGCGATCTCGATATAGCCCATAAGACAAGCGTCGAGAGCTAAAAGATCCACCGATTCAGCGGAAGTTAAAACGTCGGTAAACTCGCCCAAAGCAATAAAATCTCTGTTTGTGTCGTCGTAACTAATGCTACGGTTTTTATAAATTTCAATATTATCTTTGATACCGTTACCGTGGTTAGCGATAAAAAGAGCGTATTTATTGGCCGGAAAATATTTTTTTGAATATTGAATTAATCTTTTTAGATTAGTCGCGTCGCCCATATTCAACTCGACCGACGAGGTTTTGTTTATTTCAGTGAAATACTCAAAACCCTCGAGACGTATTGTTTTTCCTCTTTGTATTTCGTAGAGCCGGGTATCTCCAAAGTCTTCGCCGAATACAGATTCATTTTTTATAACTCCGTATCTATCGATTAGCATGACTAAAGAAATATTTTCGCCTCCGACTAAGCCTGATTTCATTTCTTCAACGTCGGAGAGCATCTCTCTTTCTAGATTGTTGTCGGCGTTAGAATAATAGATAAAAGTCCAATCCGATAAATCCTTAGGATATGTGTAAACCGGCTCGGGATTGTAGGCGTTTAACAACTGGATTTCGATTACCGAAGGAGAGCAACCGAGTATTAAAAAAGATAATAAAAGTATAATTAAAAAATAAACAGTTCTTTTCATATTTATACGTTTTCCCATTAAGATAATATACTACAACTCGAGATATATTTCAATATAATTATATTAAAAACGGGAATTCCCATTTTTATTTATTCGATTATTGCCATAGCGACAAGAAAAATATTTAATTTTCTCTTGACTTTATTCCGAATATTTACTAAAGTACTAGCGTACTAAACAAGTGAATATATGGAGGTATAATTACATGAATATTCCGACAACTTTAAAACACAAACCGGTTATTGTATCGGGCGATTACGACAAAATCGACGGAAGATTAGCAGATAACACAGACGCAAAAGGGTTATCTCTAGGGCTTGCTCAATGGAACGACAGGGGTAACGTCGATATATCCGCAAAAATCTGGCGATATACGGGGGAGAAATGGTCGCGTCAATCGGAGGAAGCGCCTCTTCATAGAATATTGGATCTGGCTATTTTGATTTGCAGAACGAAGCTTTATTTTAAGGAGCTTTATCGTACTGAAAAAGACGCTAACTATCCTAAGATAGATAGGATTCCGATACAGGGCGGCGCGCTTAACGTAGACGTTTGCGTTGAAAACGAGTATATCGACGAAGATATAAAGCTTTTCGATAAAAAACTTCACGAAGACGACGAATTAATAAGCGAACGGCTTCGAAGAATTTATGATCTATTGAAAAAGCTTGAGATATAGTTCAAATAATATAAATATTTATTATTCTTTATATTTTACAAATTAGAATTCGGCGCTTGCAAAACAAAAAAAAATTGTATATAATAGCTTTTATGAAAAAAAATATAATATTTATTTTGACGGTAATTTTAGGCGGCGCCGGCATTTTTTGTATGGAATCGGGCAATTCGATTTTTGACGGAATCCTGTGGACAAAAGATAAAAATTTCCGCGATCTATCTTTATATTACTTTATAGACGGAGCCGATTCTTACTACAAAGCTGAAAAGCTTTTAAAGGGCTATTCAAAAGATCAAATTGTAGAAAGCTTAACAAATTTAGAAAATTATGCAAAAGTTTTTCCGCGTACGGACGTTTTTGAAAAAAGAATGGAGCTTGACGAGTCTACCGATCTGATCTATTCTAAACTTGATTTTTTTCCGATGAAAGACAGGGATTATTTCATTGAGATGAAGATTGAAAACAGTTCTGATTTGACAATAATCAGCTGGATACCTTCGTCTGAACGCAACGCTAAGGATAATATTCATGACGCTATAAGGGTAGAGAGGGCTTACGGGCGTTGGACGGTTAAAGTTCTTGAAAATAACGAGATATTTATATCCGTAGAGTATTCTAACGATTGGAAGCTTGAAAATATCCCTGATTCGTTGATAAACAGTAGTATGAAGAACGGAACTGCCGACGCGTTAAGAAATCTTTTAAAATATGTCGATACATATATGCGGAAAAAATAAGAGGTTTTATATTATTTTGGGGGAGTATGGCGCTCTACGATAGATACGAC
>JAGOCL010000186.1 GCA_017998755.1 Spirochaetota bacterium
TTCCGATTTGTAATTTTAAGATAAGGATTGTATTATGCAAAGACCAAGCTGGGACGATTATTTTTTACAAATATCAAAAGTTATAGCAGAGAGATCATCGTGCCTGAGAAATAAAGTTGGAGCCGTTATTGCTAAGGACAAGGATATTATTAGCACGGGGTACAACGGTTCTCCTCAATACCAAAAAAATTGTTTGGAGATAGGATTTTGTTATAGAAACAAAAACAATATTCCGTCGGGGACGCAACTTGAGCGATGCCGCGCCGTCGGTAGTCACGCCGAGTCAAACGCCATTAGCTTGGCGGCGCGAAACGGACACTCCACAAGCGATTCGACAATTTATATAACGGGTCATAGCGTTGTGTGCAATCAATGTAAAGCTCTCATCGCTAACGCAAATATACGAAGAGTAGTATTATTGACGCCAAAAAACGAATTGTTTGAGTTTATCCCTTCGCGGGATTGGACTGTCCATCCCGTAGACGAATAATGTGTTTTTTAGAAAAAGTTTTTATATAATATAATTTATTTTTATACCGAAAATATAAATATAAAGGGGTAGGGGGGCGTTAATACAATATTCTACCAATCTATATACTTTTTGAACTCATTTTTTTGTGTGGGAGCGTAAAAATGACTAGAAATGAATTTAGATTATATATGAATAATCAAATTTATGAGATAAGGAAATATCAGGAAAATATGGCAAAAATCAATCCAAATTTTGATCCGAATATTTTGGCTTTGGAATGGGTTGAAAAGTACGCTAAATCATACGGCGAAAGCCGGTCTGTTAAATAGTATTTTCCGAGGATTTTTAGAATGATTCTTTATACTAACGACGACAACATCGATAGCCGTATCATAAAGAAAGCCGTTGAAGCGCTAAAAGACGGGGCTCTAATAGCATATCCTACCGACTCCTGTTGGGGGATCGGTTGCAGTACAACTTCGAAAATAGCGCTTGAAAAACTTAGAAAACTCAAGAAAGATTTTAAAAATTACACTCCGACGCTTATATGCTCTGAAATATCTCAAATAACTCTGGTTGCAGAGCTAAATAACCGAAATTTTAAGTTTATCAAAAAATACGTTCCGGGCCCTTACGTTTTTATACTTCCTGCGCTAGACAGCGTTGAGAAAACTATCAACCAAAAAAGAGTAGAAGTCGGTATCAGGATTCCATCCGTTAGCATACCTAGAAAAATTGTCGAAGAATTGGGGTATCCTATTTTTTCAGTTTCAGCGTCGAGAAAAATGGCCGATAAATCTCTTTGGGACGACGCGTATGCGGAGGAAAACCTATTCGTATCCGGATGGGAGCTGGAAGATATACACGAAATAGAATTTATAATCGACGCGGGCGAAGAACTTCCAAAGCGTCTGACTACGGTAGTCGATCTTTCCGGCGATGACATTGAGATAAAACGGCAAGGTATTGGGGCTTTATAGGGGCGTATTTTTATAAATTTTACCAAATTTCTCTTTGAAATTATTCAAATTAATTATATACTTACCGCGTTTTACGATTATGGGGATATAGCTCAGTTGGCTAGAGCGGTTGCTCCGCAAGTAACAGGCCGGGAGTTCGATTCTCCCTATCTCCAAATAGGTTTATATGAAAAAAAGCCGTTCCGAGATAACTTTTAGTTATCTTCGAACGGCTTTTTTTGCTAATTTCTCAAATATTCAGAATTAAAGATAAATTACGAAAAAATTAAATTCAGATCGAGCTCAGGGAAAACCTGTTTGATTTTGCCGAGCGTTTTTAGTTGCAGATTTGAGTATTTTCCTCTTTCAAGTTTTTGATAAGCCCAAACGCTTTTATATCCTAGCTTTTCTGCAACTTCCTTCTGCGTTAATCCGCTTTTTCTTCTCAAATGCTTAAAATAGAGAGATAAGGCGATATTCGGATCGACTTTGATTTTTATTAAATCGTCTTCGTTTTCATCAGAATCTTTCATGGGTAATGGGAATATTATATTTTCGTCAGGTTCGTCAAGAGTTAAGTTTAACGCTTCGGATAAATTCTTTATTAAGCTTTCGTATGTCCCGTCTTCCGATTGAGACGCGCAACCGTCAATTTCGATGCACTCTGCCCAAAAACCGTCTTCTCTGTGAACTTTAAAATGATAATACATATTATACGCTCCTCATTCTTTTAAGTAATTGATGTTCAAGCCCTTTGCCTAATTCTTTGTGAATGGGTATTACCTCTCTTTTGTTATCTTTCCCCATTATGCAATGACTGGTTCCGTTTTGCCTGATAAAAATCCATCCGTTCTTTTCATATAGTTTAACCATTTCTTTACCGCTCAAAGGCATATCTATCTCCGGTATATAAATAATAGCGCTTATATGAGCCATAGTCAAGATTTTCAAAAAAATATCGACATCGCTCTATATCGTCTTTGACATTTTGATAAAAAGCGGTTATAATGTTTATAAATGAGGAATTATTTATGAATTTAACGGAAATTAACAACTGTTTTCTTTTTTACATAATTCGGCTCAAAAAGGTAGTTATTTTTTTTGTTTTTTTGATTCTAACAAATTGTAACGCTACTTACAGGCCGTATAGCGAGACGACAAACAGAGTTTATTTTTACAATTCTTCTTCTTACGATTTATCCGTCTCGCCGGACGATACCGTATACTATCAGGACTGGAGCCGCTTCTCCTTGCCGTCCGGTTCGGAGTATATATTGGAAACTTCGTTGGACGACGACGAAGTCAGTTTTTCATTCGCTCCGGATAGCGCGTTGTATTACGAATCATACGGCGGTTATGATTTCTATTTCAAAAACAAGTAGTTTCGTTATTTATTTTGTATACAAAGACGGCTAACCGACGATAGGCTACGCAAGTTGTAGATTTGTTAGATTATGAATTTGATAACGTATTTTGCGCCCCGATTTCGCTCAAGAGTAATCGAACCGTCTATTTGATCTACTAATGACTTTATCATGCGTAAGCCGTATCCCGGAGTATTTTCGAGCGAAACAGATTCGGGAATGCCCGGCCCGTTATCTTCGTATGAGAAAACCGCATAATCGTTTCTTTTTTTAACAAATATCTTTATTTTTCCCTTGTCTTTGTCGTTGAAAGCGTATTTCATAGAGTTGTTTATCATCTCGTTAACTATTATCCCTAAGGGGGATAAAATTTCCGGTTTACACATAAGATTTCCAACGCCGATTACCGACTCGATTTTATGTCTATTAGGAAATATGTTTATAATTTCTTCCGCAAGCGAAGTTAAGTACTCTTTTAGACGCAGTTCGTTTTTATTTGTAGAACGGTAGAGTTTATCGTACAAGACCATCATACTTTTTAAGCGGTTTGAAGCGTCGAGAAAAACGCTTTTAATAACCGCGTTTTCTTGCTTATCTGATTGAATTCTAAATAAGCTCAAAATTGTCGACATATTGTTTTTTATACGATGATGAACTTCGCGTAAAATTTCTTCCTTTTCATTTAGAAGTTTTTTTATTTTCTCCTCTTTCTCTTTTCTATCCGTAATTTCTATTGTATATCCGGCGAGTAGTTTTTTATCGTTTTGTATAATAGGAAATTTTATCGTGTAGTAAGCTCGATTATTCAGGTCTTCGTCGATTTTTAAAGTTCTCCCGGAGGATACGACGTCCCAATCGTCTTTGGTAAATTTTTCGGCATGTTCTTTAGGAAACAGTTCGTACATAGTTTTACCAATCATTTTAGAACCGGGTATTCCTATCATATCCAAATAATTTTCGCTTGCATAAAGCGTTCGACTTATATCCGGGCTAACTTCTTTAATAAAAGCGTGTATCGGCGAGTTTTTTATGAATAAACTGAGAAGCTCGTTAGTCTGGGCCAAAGACGTTTCGGCTCTTTTCCGCTTTGTTATATCTTCCATCATGGTAAACCATCTCTTTTTTCCGCCCAATTCCGCTTTAACGGCGCTAAATAATCCTACGATTGTATCTCCGTTCTTTGTTTTTAAACGAACTTCTATATTTCTTGCCTCGCCATTTTCTTTTATTTCGTTGAAAACGGCGATCTTATCTTTTTTGTCGGGAAAAAGATTAAGCTCGCGGGTTGTTTTTCCAATAAGTTCATCGTAATTGTATCCGGTAACTTCGATAAATTTGTTATTAACCTCTATAAATCTTTCGGTATCGATCGAGCTTATAGCGAATATTATCGGGCTATATTGAAAAAATTTTGAGAATTTCTCTTCGCTATCCCTTAATTCGCTTTCGATTGTCTTTCGTTCAGTAACGTCTCTTGAATTTAATACAATCGCCCTAACGCTTGGATCATGAGTAAGATTGACCGCGTTTCCTTCGATCCATCCGACGCGACCGTCCGGACGTAATATTCTATATTGAATTCCATTAATTTTAGTTCCAGGTTTTTCTAATAGGCGTTGATGAATTTTCTTTATATGAGACGCGTCTTCTTTATATACCGCTTCGAAGATGTTTTTTCCAATTAGCGGGGCGTCGCTAGTATTTCTCCGTATGTAGTTACTCGAGGTGTCGTAAAGTATCTTTCCATTTTCGTCTATTAGCGTAACGGCTTCGAAACTATTTTCTACTATTGATTTAAATTTTTTCTCAGTATTTTTTATAACGGTTTCAGTCGATTTTCTTTCCGTTACGTCCGTCTCAATACCGTTCCATATATAACCGCCTTCGGGTAGTTTGACCGGTTCTGAAATAAACTGTCGCCACTTTATCTCGCCAGACGGTAATTTGATACGAACTTCTTTGGCAAACGGTTTCATTTTTTTTATAGCTTCGATCTCGCCTTCTAATAACGCTCCAATATCCTCTTCAACAATCTGTTTATAAATTATTGAAGAGTCCTTTAGAGCGTCTTGCGCCTTAACTCCATGAAGAACTTCGACTTTATCGCTAATATGCAAGAATTTTCTTTGACTTCCGTCTTCGCCGACGTCCATTTGATATAATAGCGAACTTGGAAGATTGTTAGTAATAAAACGTATCTGCGCTTCGCTTTCTTTGAGTTTTAAATTTGTATTTTCAAGCGTTTCGTTAATAATATTTAATTTTCTATTAGTATCTTCAAGCTCCTTATCCCTAAGTTTTATTTTTTGGTTTGCATCCCAAAGTTTAAACGCTAATTTGATAGAGGCGAATAAAACGGCCTGTCCGGCTTGTTTCAAAACGTATCCGTATGAAGCGCTTTTTTCCGTAAGCTCGACGCTTTCTTTGTCCGTATGAGACGATAAAAATATTATAGGTATATCCGAAAACTTACATATCTCGCAAGCGATCTCAGGTCCGTTCATCCCTTTACCGAGGTCGATATCCATAAGAATAAGGTCTATTTTACCGTTATTATTCTTTAACGTTTCTAGCGCCGAAGCGCCGTTAAAAACGTGAACGACGTAATACCCTTCGTCTATTAATTGACGTTTTTGATTTAGAGCTATTACCGCTTCGTCTTCAACTAAGAGAATACTTTTCTGTCTATCGTCTGTCATAAGAGCCCACCCCTGATACTTTCTGAATTTGATTATTCGAAGAAATAATTATATAATCCCGGCCGCTCAAATCGTTTAATTACTTATTACAATAAGCTCTAAAATACTGTTTTAAGATTTATTATAAACTTATAGTAATATTCTATTTTATTATATTTTATTTTGTAAGTCAAATAAAAAAGAAATTTTAAAAAAATATTTATTCATTTTTTACGATGGAGCGACGCCGGCGGGAACATTTTTATATCAGAGTAAACT
>JAGOCL010000187.1 GCA_017998755.1 Spirochaetota bacterium
CCCCTATTACGACTACGTCAAAATCTCTATTTAACATTTTTTACAATCCAATATAGAATAATTTGCCGCCGAATTTATACGATACAGAGGCAAGCTCTTTTTTTGTTTAATATTGCTAAATAATAGCATTTTATTAGTAAATACTCAAATAATATCGCTTTTTTATTCTTAAAAAAGTCTTGATAATTATATAAAAAAATTATACTCATAATTAGGGAGCGTTATAAATGCGTTTTGACGTAGCTATTATCGGCGCCGGAGTAATCGGCGCTTGCATTGCGAGGAATTTATCTCAATACAATTTAGACGTAGTACTGTTAGAAAAGGAGGCGGACGTCTCTTTTGGGACTTCCAAAGCCAATTCCGGGATCATTCACGGCGGATTTCACTCAGACGCGCGATATCTCAAATCTTCGCTTGAGATCAAAGGGAATCTTATGTTTGATCAGCTTCATAAAGAGTTGGGGTTTCCGTTTAAAAGGACGGGCGTTATAGTCGCCGCTTTTAACGAAGAGGAACTTCAGGCGCTTGAGACGTTATATCTGCAGGGTGTGGAAAACGGATCGTACGGGATAGAGTTATGCGGTAGAGATAGAATTCTCTCTTTAGAGCCGAAACTGAATCCCGACGTTATAGGAGGTTTACACGCTCCGATAGGAGGGATTATCGAGCCGTATAGGTTTGTATTTTCATTAGTCGAGTCGGCTAAAAAAAACGGAGTCGAATTGAAGACCTGTTTTACCGTCGATAAAGCTGAGTTAGCCGACGGCGGATTTAAAATATTGTCAAAAGAGGGCGATTGCGTAGAGAGTAAATTTGTAGTAAACGCCGCGGGGCTTTACGCCGACGAAATTTCTATGATATTCGGAGCGGAAGAGTTTACAATAATTCCGAGAAAGGGGGAAGAGTATCTTTTGGATAAAAATTCTTCGGCGTTTACCGGTAAGGTTATATTTCCTACGCCGTCGAAGAACTCAAAAGGTATATTAGCGATACCGACGGTCGAAGGGACGATGATGATCGGGCCGACGGCGATCGAAATAGAAGACAAAACCGATTTATCGACCAGTTCGTCTAATCTTCAGACGGTATTTAATTATGCTAAGAAACTTGTTCCGTCCATCTCCGAAAAAGATATTATTACGTCGTTTGCCGGAATAAGGCCGGCTTTAACGGGCGGGGATTTTTACATTGAGGAGTCAAGAAAAACGGCAAATTTTATACAGGTCGCCGGCATTCAGTCGCCGGGTTTAACAGCGTCGCCGGCTATCGCGCTTTACGTAAAAGATATTCTGAAAAAATTAGGCGCGCGTCTTACCGAGAAAGCGGAATTCGACCCGTATATCGATCAGAAACCTAAGGCGAGACATTTATCGTTTGATAAACTAGCGGAGATCGTCGACGGGGACGCTAATTACGGAAATATCGTTTGCCGGTGCGAAAACATATCCGAAGCCGAGATAATCGAAGCGATACGAGCCGGTCATACGACTCTAGACGGAATAAAATTTTACGCCCGCGCGGGAATGGGGCGCTGTCAGGGGGGATTTTGCTCGTATAAGATAATTAAAATATTAATGCGGGAGACCGGTATGAAATTCGATGAAATAACTAAAAGAGGAGGGGATAGTTTTATAATTAGGGGGGAATTATAATTATAAAATTGTTTAATTAATTGTAGATTAGTTTAATATTTTGTCGGTAAAACTTTGATAAAATCTGATATATATAATCCATTAAAAAAATATAAATTAATAAATTAAAAAGTATTTTGGAGGATTAGTATGATTGAGAATTTAACCAAAGTTGATAGTTCTAAAGAGGTTGTAAAGGGGTACCAAAGCGGCAGAGTCGGAAGACGGGAGTTAATCAAACGTTTGTCGGCGACAATTTTAGAGACTCCCAAAAGATTTGGATACGCCGGCAACAATGATATGACGCACGATTATTATGCGGCCGTATTGGGCAGGATAGATAAAATAATATCTAAGTATAAGCCGCTAGAGGAGCATGCGTTCGACGCGTGGTTTAAAAAAGTATTAAAAAACGATTTCATCAATTATATGAAGTCTGTTAAAAGAAGAGATTTCGATGCGTTAAAATCGGAATATAATGAAAATTCGGCTATATTTGACTGCGATAACGCTCCGGTTAGGATAAACTTTCCAAAATTGTCAAGAAATGAGTTTAAAATAATAGATTACAAATACGGCGTGAGTAAAGATTATTCCGATAATAAGAGTCTTTCAATGATAATAAATAAAAACCTCGAGAGAAAGATAAATCTTGAAGCTAAACTATCGTTTAATTACGTTAAACTGTTAAAAATTCAACGAGAGCAAATAAACGAGACTGAAAAAGAGAGAATCGAAGAATTAAAGCGAAAAGAGGAGAAAATAAGGTTGGTAAGAAAAAATCTCGAATCCATATACAATTCTACTTACATATATCCGAGCAACTTCCAAATTGGTCATAAACTTGGTCTTAGCCACAAAACTGTCGGAGTTTATATGAACCGCATTCGAAAGAAATTCGCCGAACGAGGACTGGAAAAAGTCGCCGTTTTTCAATAATAACCGAAATTTGAGCGCAAAAATCTGTAAACCGATTTTTGCGCTCAAATTTTAATTGATAAGTTAATCGATCGATATTTTAGAGATCGTTTCTTTATCAATAAATCTAACCGCTTGTCCTCTTAATTCTTTAAATCCCGCTTCGGCTATTTTCTCTTTCGATTTTCCGAGTATTTTCTTGGGAAGTTCTATTTTGATACTCGCTAACGGAACGTTTTTGTATATATCAAACGATGTAAGCGACACCGATATTTTCCCGGAATAAACTCCGTCCGATTCGGCGTATATCTCGCAAACCGCGTCGCCGGATATGACGTATCTCGCTCCGGCAAACATCCCGATATTTTGGTAAAAATCGTTTGATTTATTCTTTTCGGATAGAATTAATTGTATTTCCGGCGAATCTGAATTAATTTCAGAAGTTTTATGAGATTTATCAAGTAGGTAGCCGGCGATTTGTTTGTCAAAATAGTTGTCGGATAAGTAGTTTTTCTTACCGTCTTCGACTATATAGCGCTCAACTGCAACGCAAAAAATTTTATCCTCCGGCGCGTTTCCTACTTGAGCCGCGGCGTACCCTTTTGATCTTAACGCGCCTAAGGTAGAATCGAGCCCTAAGAATATCGAGAAACTTCCGTATCTCAAACGTCGATTAATTTTTAAAATAACCGAGCCGCCGGCGTCGGTATATCGGTTAAATTCGGCTTTGACAAAGTCTTTATTTTGGGTTAAGTCAACCTTCAGTCCCGCGACGGGTTTTGAGTTATACCTGAAAGTTATCTCAGTTTCGCCAGACGCCGGCGTTTGATTTTCTACGCCGTTTGCAAGTTTCGCTTCGACGTCTAAATTCGCGATAATCTCGCGGGTTAATTCGTTAACAAGGTCTATCGTTTTTGTTCTCTCTTCGGTAAAAAAAACAAGCTCGTCAAGAACCGCGGTTGCGGCTTCAAGATTGTCTACGACGTTTTGTATCTTTGCGTCTTCGAAAAAAAGCTGCGATTCTTGAAGAGTTTTATTAATAGAATTGAGCTTCAAGCGCTCCTCTTTTTTTGGTCTATCGAGCGTCTCTTTGTACTCTTCTTTTGTCAGTTTTATAAGAGCTTTATATCTGTATAGTTTGTTTTTACCAAACCCTTTTTCGTCATATTTTTGCGGAATCGCTTTAATCCCTTCTAGCGCTGCGAAAGTTTTAGACTCGATAAAAAGCGTCGAACGTTCTATATATTCTTTAACGTTTTCAGTTTTTACCGAGGAAGTCGATTTATCGAGGTTATTTTCGTTTGTTTCAGAATATTCTGTATAATAAGAGGATATTCTTTTTACGGAACTCTCGTCGATAGTATCGGTCAACTCGGATCTTACCGAAGTCAGAACCTCTTCGGATAACATTCTTTTTGCGTTCATAGTCGCCGAGTTTTGCGCTTCGGCTTCGCTTTGAAGGAAGTCGCTTTGACCGACAAGATACTCGTATTTATCGTCCGACCATCTCACTTTTTGCGACTTTATCCAGTCGGACTTTGAATCTGCCGAATAAACGGCAAATAGAGACGTAATTAGAAAAAAAATCGAATAAATATACAATTTCATAAATTTTCCCTTGAAGTTATTTGCGTAATAATTTATTATATATCCGATTATCGTTTTTGACAATTTATTTTTAAGCGGTAATTAACTTTTTTACAATCTACGTTTGAAATCTGCGTTAAAAAAAATTTTTTGGAGTATCTCATGAATAGGAAGTTAGTTGTTCTACTATTAATAACGCTCTCTAATATCTTAATATTTTCCGAAGGGGAAAAGAGCGTTTTTATCGAGAAGATTTACGTCGAATCGACAACATACGACGCCTTAGAGTCGACGCGTCTTTACGGCGACGTCAATTTCTTTAGAGAGGAGTTTGAAAAATATTTGAAAGAGAGCTTCGGCAATATTGTCAATCTTGACAACGTTTACAAATCGGCCGTCGATAAAGAAACCGCTCTCTATATAATAACTTCTAAAGTCGCTCTGGAATCCGGATATTTAAAATTTACTATTACAAAGACCGATAAGGACGGTATTCAGACCGAAGGGGATCAGAATTTTATTGTTGATCCTGAAAGCGGAATAGATCCAAAGGTTTCTATAGAATATAGCTGTAAATCGGCTCTAAACGAGCTTTTTGGGATTTATTGGTTGACTTTGGTTAGAAACGATAAATCAACTAAATCAAAAACCAAGCTTAACGAGATTTACAAGCAACTCAATCAAGAAATTACTAAAACAAAAAGGGCGTTGATATTTGACGAAAAAAAAGATTTGGAACTTGCAAAACAGAAACTTTCCGCCGACGAGACCATTAGCGACGGCGAGGCGATCGACGTTCTAAAGCCGTATTTATATACGTTGACTATTGAACTTGAGGATATTGACTTTAATACCGACGTGAATCTTTTTTTATCTAAAGAAGGAAACGTATTCGGCAACCCCTCAAAGGTGGTAGTAATGCAGGATGAGTACGATACGGCGTTTAACGACGGTAAAACGATCGAGAAGATTACCGACGTCGCATTTGAAATAATGAACGTCTATAACGCGGAGTATTTTAACGAAAAAATCTCCGAGATTAAAAATCTGGCGACCATAAAAGGGGATTTTAAGACGGCTAAGAAGCGACTCGACGATCTGGAGAAGAAGTATATAAAAAAGACGGAATATCATGAGATTATAAAGGAATACTCCGATTATCTTATAGATTCAGATAGAAAGATGATAGAAGTCAAGAAGAAACATCCTTTAGCGGTATTTCCGGCGGTATGCGGAGGGGCGTTTCTTGCATCGACCGCGACGGCGGGGGTCTTTACATATCTCTATTTCTACAACAGGGATTTATCGGTAACCAATTATGATTTGTATAATACTTCGACTACCAAGGGAGACGCGGCGAATTATAGGAGTTTGTATCTTTCAAATATCAATAATATGAATCTCTATATGGGCTTATTTATAGCGTTTTATTCGCTCGGAGGCGTATCGCTAATTACAGGTATAATCGGACTTTCCGTTCAGTTGGCTACGATCTATACCGCCAGAGGCAGGGTGATGAACGACGGTAAACAGCTCAAATTCTATCAGAAAGTCGTTATAATACTGAATT
>JAGOCL010000188.1 GCA_017998755.1 Spirochaetota bacterium
CGATAATATCTCTTCGTCCACAAATTCGGCGATAACTTTTGATAAGGACGGTCTTTCGACTCCGAAGAAATTTGCAAGCTCTTTAATCGAGAGAGGCAGGACGACTCGCCCCGTTTTTTTATTAGTCAGATTTAGCAGGTAATAAGCAAATTTCTTGGCTATAGAGTTAAATTGTAAGAATTCAAGCCGTTTTGACAAATAAATAAACCGATCGGAAGTCAATCTTAAGTAATTCTCTAAAAATTTCTCATTACGCTGTAATAACGCTAATACCGACCTCTTTGATATTTTAAGTAACTTTATATCGGTTAAGGACGATAGAGATAGCGGAAAAAAATCGGTTGAACTAAACAGATAAAACGGCGCTATGATTTCGGACGACTCGATCTCTCTCATTCTGATAGTTTTTCCGCAGACGCTTATCATCTCCCCTTTTATCTTTCCTTCTAGTAAGACGATAAGATCGTTAAAATTATCTTTATCGACTATAAAATTGTATCCTTTTTGATAGTCGGCAATCTTATAAGTTATATCGGTAAAAATTATTTTAATTTCGTATTCCGAGATTCCTGAAAATAGTTTCGATTTTGCCAAATATTGATATAAATTATTCATAATTTTTCCGTTTTGGTAATATTTATTACCGACTTTATTTCGATTTTGATTTATATTATCATAAAATAATCAGAAATCAAAAGGAGAAAAGTATTATGAGACGTTTTTTTATAATTTTAGTTTCATTTTTTATCGTTACAAGTTTTATTTATCCGCAAAATAAGGATAATACCTCGGATAATAAAGCAAAAATTAAGCCGTATCTTATAATCGAGCAAAAAAGCGATATTATTACGGGTATTGATAATACCTCGGACGCGATCAAATTTGATTCGTTTATGAACGAGTCCTCTTTGAACGCCGGCTTTACGGTTCCGCTTCATAAACATTTTATTTTGAAACCGTTTGTTAAAAACCTAACTTTATGGAAGATTAACAATCTCGGCGCTCCGGAGTTTACTCTTAACGAGCTATCTCTAGCGTTAGCCGGGGTCGTTCCGGTTACGAAAGAGCTCAAATTTGGTATTGTTTTGGCGAGCGCCGAAGTATTTATGCCGGAACAGGTTTTGTGGTCGGGATTTAAGGTAAATTTGGGGCTTAATTATACGCTTGATAAGTTTGTATATTTCAACGTTACTAATACGACAAAACCGTTATTCCGGCTCGATACGGATAATAAATTTAAAACGTTTCTTACCAATCAGCTTGAAACGGAATTTAGTATCAACGTTTTTAAAAAGATCAATTCGGGACTGTTTTTCTACGATAATTTTATCTATTCCTCTATTTTTATGGGTAGAATGGTTCCAAAAATAAATTTTACTAACGAGTTGGAAGCGGGCTTTCAATTTAAGCCCGTCGAATTATTATCGATATATACGCTTGGTAGTTTTGATTTTCTTTATCAGAAAGACGCTTTGCTAAAGAAGACGGATATTTTCTACGAAGTCGGACTCGATTTGAAATTAAAGTTTAATTATAAATACGTTACTCTCGTAGTCGGTTACGATCCAAAGTTTTTTCGGAATATTAACGGAATTATAACGATACCGACGCATAATTTTGAACTTAACGTTTACGTTAATATATAAAAGGGGGAATTATGTTGAATAGAATAAAAGTTATAATAATTTTTCTATTAACAATAACGGTTGTCATTTTTGGCTCGCATTTCTTGCAGAAATTTCTATTTAAAGAAAAAGTAGCGGCTATCGCTATAAATGAGAAAATTGTCATTAATAAAGATATGACTTTAAAAGAATTTGGCGATGTAAATAAAATTCCAAAGCCGCTTCTCAATAAAACTTTCGATATAAAAGACGAAAGCGAATCTTTGAAAAAAATATCCGAAATATCTATAAGCGAGGACGAGATAATAACAAAACTTAAAAAAAATCTTACCATTATGCAAGAGAGTAACTCTAAAGATTGGGTAAAGATAAAAGTTAAGTTTGCATTATGGATTGTATATTTATTAACAGTTTTTATTTTAACAAAACTAAGAGTTATCAAATCAAAGTTGCGTATTATTCTCTATGCGATTGCGGTCGTTATATTTGGCGTAATACTAGGATCAGATCCGAGCCCGATGGGAACTATCAAAGACGGCGTTATCTTATTTGGACAACGGCAAGTTTTATTTCTCCCTCGATTGATCGCCTTCTCATTTATGCTTGCGCTCGTTTTTGTCGCTAACAAATTTATATGCGGGTGGGGATGTCAATTCGGGACTCTTCAAGATTTAATATTTAGAATAAACAGAGGTAACAATAATAAGGGGATACTACCACAGATAAAAATTCCGTTCGCAGTTTCTAACTCAATAAGGATCTTGGTTTTCTTATTGACGGTAATTTTTTCCGTTTTCTTTACTTTTGACATTATAGACGTTATCGATCCGTTTAAAATATTTAAACCGTCGGTTATCGGCATTGTTACAGGAATATTTATCGGAATAACGCTCATCGCGTCGCTATTTGTATATAGACCATGGTGTCATTTTTTCTGCCCGTTTGGATTAGCCGGATGGCTTGTCGAGCAAGTTAGTATATTTAAAATCAGAGTCGATCGCGCGCTCTGTATTAATTGCGCCATATGTGTCAATTCTTGTCCATCAAACGCTATGAAAAGAATCCTCGATAATAAAAAAATCAGGATGGATTGTTTCTCCTGTTCAAGTTGTATAGAAAGTTGTCCGGTAAAAGCGATAAGTTTTTCGGCGGGAAAGAAGAAGAAAAAAAATTGATCAGTAAAAAAGGGTTTATAAGATATAGACGCTACCCCCGATCTTTTTTTAAAGGAAATAGTAGAATGAAATTTGGCTTCAATATATACCGGTTATCCTCGTCGATAAAAAGAGGATAACCGGTTTTAAAATTAATTTGCCGCGGGGCTTAATACTATTCTGTACGCCCATTTTATGTTATACGAATGATCAAGACTTTGATTTGGATTAAATACAACTCTTCGAGTTCCTATTCCAACGACGGCGTTTTGGATATTAGTCCAGGACGCATAATCGCCGAACGTATAGTTATCTATTCCATATATTTTATATCTGAAGTTTTCCGGGTTAGCCGTAACCTCTTCATTAATCAATTCCCGTAAATTGATCGCCGTCATCATCGATCCTTCATAATCGTATTCAAAACTATCGTAATCGCTTAACCATCTTTTATATGTTGTCTCCCCTTTTACGACTTCAAAGCAGTTTGTATTATTGAGCGCGTCGAAAGTTCCTTCGTCTTTCAATGCGTCGTCGTTTTCAACGGAGTTGTTACAACCGATTAGCGAGACAAATAAGAATAAGAATACGGCGCTTTTTTGAAAAAGATATTTTAAGTTTATCATTGCGCGTTTATTCCTTTTATAAATACTGTGTTTTTTATACGCCAACAACAGGCTGTCGTATCGTACGATACGTCGGCAAAACTTATCCGGCTGTCTAATAATTTGAGATAGGCGCGTTCCATATTAATATACGGCATGAGATTATCGTCGCTGTTGGAAAATCCGTCGTCGCCGTAAATCTTGAAACTGCAAGAGGTCGCGTCCGTTATACCGCCTTCTTCAAAGATAGAAACTAAACTTAACATTGGGACCGCTCCGTCGTCGGGATATTTGTAATCGACGACGTTATCTTCCGTCATATCCGAATAATCGACGTTGACTCTGAACGACGGAGTGTGAACCATAATGGATTCTTGAGGCAGTTCTATAACGTTTATTGTTCCGTAATCCATATTTTTTACCGATAATTTACCGGAGAAATTGAGTGATTCGTCCCAATATATTCTGAAATAATCGTTGGACGAGTCGTAACTAAGATATCCGTCATACAGTTCCCAGTAAACGGGAAGTTGCGCAATATCGTTTCCAAGTTTGGATAAAGGATCGTAATCGTCGTTAGAGATAAAATTATAAACATATTTACATGGTTTCTCTAGCGCGATAACTTCGACGATTCGGACTAATCTTACCGACTCCATTCCGTTAAATTGAACTTTATCGAGATCCTTTAAATTTACCGAAGTAGCAGGGCTTACTCCGACTTTCACGTCGACTATCGTTATATCGGCTCTTCATAGCGAAACTAACGATGTAAAGAAAGAACCGGTATTTCCTGGATATTACTCTTTATATTTCCTGCAAAGAATCGATTGGGACGATTACGATAACAAAGCGATAGCAAACGAAGCCGGAACCGGATATCCAATTTATTCCGGAACAGAGTTATACGCAGAAATAGGCTTCCCGATTAAATTTTATACGATTTCATTCTGGGCAAAAGACCTTTTAGAATTCAACGTCGAACCGCAAATCAAAGGGGAGATATTAAAGATACGAAACAGATTTTATACCGGAATTAACAACTCGATTTATATAGAAAATATACTTGGATTTAGCGTCGATTTATATAATGAAATATCGACATATATCAAACAAACGTCGGGGACTTTGGACGTTCCAACGATTTTAAGACCGTCGACGCTTGTTCGCTTTTGGGGGGATTATAAATTTGGTTTGAAATGGAATATTAATCAAGAATTTATCTTTACTTTAAAGCCGGCTTTGTTTGATACGATTCTGTTTTTCGACGAATTTGATATAGAAGGGGAGTATGGATTGTCGTATGAGTTTTTTCATTTTTTTGCGCCCAAAAATGTTAAATGTTTCGCGACGATCAAACAGATACTCGAGTTTAACTGTATGGGATTTAGCAGTTACTCGACTATTCCATACGGTTACTGGCGCATATACGGCGAGACGTACGCGGGGATCAATTTTGATTTGTTTGGAATATCGCCTTACGCCGGCTTGTTGGTAGCGCTCCCGTCGCGGCAGATAGAGCCGGTAGCGAATAAAAGTTTGGCGAGATTTGGCGGCTCACCGGACGTATCGCTGGGATTTGCGACGGGGGTAGATTTTAAGATAAATTGGTTCTCGTTAAGTTTGCTGTATCAGGGCTTTGCCAATATTACGGATAGTACGCCGTGGGAAAATGAAGTAGTCGCCTCGATGAAAATACAACTAGATTATAATAAAAAATAAGGCGGATTATGAAAATTATTGACTTATGAATAATTTTGTTTTATATTAATATCTAAATGAAATAGATTATCATTTAGATATTAATATTCGGAACTGGGGGCGCTTTTTCAACGAATAATACAAGACGAAACGTGTAATATAAAATTGTATTTTAATGGAGGGGACTATGAATAACGACGAATATCAAAACTATTTAACCGAATTATACGACGAGACCGATCTTGAAATAATGAGAAATTCGAACGAATCGACGACTTCGGGACAGGGTCGGCTCGACGAAATAATCGCGTTTGCAAAAAAGAGCGGAATCAAAAAAATCGGAATAGCGCATTGCATATCGATGACTAAAGAAGCGGGGAAATTGATGGAATATTTATCAAAAGAGTTTGATGTATATTCGGTCGGTTGTAAAACGGGCGGAATTCTGAATAAAGATATATTGGGCGAAAGTTATAAAGGGGTGTCTTGCAATCCCGCCGAACAAGCGCTATATTTAGCCGAAAACGAAACGGGATTGAACATAGTAATGGGGCTTTGCGTCGGTCACGAAATTCTTTTTAATAAAAAATCAAAAGC
>JAGOCL010000189.1 GCA_017998755.1 Spirochaetota bacterium
ATCAAGAAATATATTAAAAACATTATAAAAATTGTAGATGAATAAAATTCATTTGACTATTAAATAATTAAATTAACCATGATAAAAAAGATTCTATATTTTCGTGTTTTACTATATTTTCTATAAAGAAATCTAATATTCTCCTTAAAACATACCCGATACTATAGCCGTTTGTATCATCGTAAATCTTTTTTAGCGTAAGATAGACTTTATAGTCTAATCTGATATGAATTTTTTTATTCCAATTAATCTTTTCATAAACGGGAATTCCCTCTTGAGCTATGTTGTGATAATGCTTCAAATAAGGATACATTAAATTTACGATCTTTGAGATTATTGTCGACGTTCTCTTTGTAACAAAATATTTTTCAACAAGAGATATTTTGTTTCGGATGTTTTGGTTGATAACTATTGAAAAATCATATTTCATAATAAATTCCTTTCATAAAAAATTTATATAATATATAACAACCAAAACATAGGAATAATATACAAAAATAAATAAGAATAGTTAAAAAAAGGGAATTCCCGTTTTTGTAACTAGAACAGAGCAAATAAAAAATTTAAAGTTAGCTTTTCATTGCATTATTTCAAAAATAGTATTAAATAAAAGGGATTTTTAGGAAATATTTATAAGGAAATTCTAATGATAAGGAAAGAGATTGATTTTAAAAATTCCGACGAGGTTTTGGAATTTATTAAACATTTTTCATTTGACGAGATCTTAAATTATTCTGAATACTTGAGGATGAAATACTTTTCTAATAAAATTGAATTTTGCTCGATTTATAACGTTAAATCGGGACGTTGCTCGGAGAACTGCGCTTTTTGTTCGCAATCCTCTTTTCACAAGACTGAGGTTGACGAATATGAAATAGGCGACGACGGAAAGATTTTACAATTAGCTAAAGATATGGCAGATAAAAAAGTTAAATATTTTTCGCTGGTTTCAAGCGGTAGGTCGTTGAATGAAATGGAATTTTCAAAAGTTATTGATATTTTCAGGAATATTAAAAGCGATACCGATATTTCTCTTTGCGCATCTCTGGGATTTATAACGGCAAAACAGGCGGAAGATTTGAAGAACGTAGGAGTCGTTAAATATCATCATAATTTGGAAACAGGCCCCGGATATTTCAGTAAAATATGCTCGACGCATAGTTATGAAGATAAATTAAATACGATCAATATTGCGAAAAATAGCGGTCTTGAAATGTGTTCCGGCGGAATATTTGGAATAGGCGAAACTCTAAACGATAGGATCGAAATGGCGCTTGATATAAAAAGATTGAAAATAAAATCCATTCCTTTAAATATATTGAAGCCGATAAAAGGAACTCGTCTTGATAAGAATACCCCCTTATCGGAAGAAGAGATAATGCTATCCTTTGCCCTTTTTAGGATAATTAATCCCTCGGCTAGTATAAGGATTGCCGGCGGGAGGCCGTTCTTTAAGGAAAATGAGAATGAAAAACTTTTAAAATGCGGAGTAAACGCAATTATGGTTGGAAATTATTTAACGACGACCGGCGTCCCGATTGAAAAGGATATAAGCTTCATAAAAGAAAATAATCTTACCTTATCATAAAATCTTCGGATCGAAATTCTCAACGATTTTTTGCGATAGCCCGACGTAATTGGACGGCGTTATCTCTAGAAGTTTCTTTCTTTTGTTTTCGTCTATTTTTATTTTATTAGCGAAGTTGTGAAAATCTTTAATAGTTACGACTTTACCTCTGGTTATCTCTTTGAGCGCTTCGTAAGGTTTATCAAAGCCGGATATTCTGAGAAGATTTTGAAACGCCTCGGCCGCGACTTCAGGATTATTCTCAAGGTCTTCAAGAATTTTATTTTTGTCTACTTCCAGTTTGGAAAGTCCTTTTTGTAAGGATTGATAAGCGACGAACGTATGCGCAAACGCGACCCCGATATTTCTCTGGACCGAGCTGTCGCTTAAGTCTCTTTGCAGTCGCGAAATAGGTAGTTTTGACGCAAAAAAGTCAAATAGCGCGTTTGCGACTCCTATATTTGCTTCGGCGTTCTCAAAATCAATCGGATTTACTTTATGAGGCATCGCCGACGAGCCGATCTCCCCTTTTACCGTTTTCTGTTTGATCCATTTGTCCGATATATATCTCCATATATCTAAAGAAAAGTCGAGTAAAATGTTATTTATTCTTCTAAATGAATCGAAGACCCTTATAAACGAGTCGTGCGGCTCAATTTGAGTCGTAATTGGATTACAGACTGCAATTATCGGATCTAAATTGTAAAAAGGGGAATTCTCAGATTTTTCTTCGGTATTAAATTTGTTGATAAATTTATTTGTAAAATCTATCCAATCTACTTCAGGTATAATGAAGTTATGCGCGTTATAGCCGCCCGTCGCGCCGTTTAATTTGACTGAAACTTTATTATTGTATAAATAAGCGAATTCTGTTTTTAATCTGTTTACAAAGACTAATATCTCTTTTCCGAAAGTCGTAGGGCTTGCAGGTTGTCCGTGAGTACGAGCTAACATCGGAGTATCTTTATAATCCAAAGCTATTTTATACAACGCTTCGTATAGTTTAACCGCCTCGGGAAACATCAGATTGTTAACGGCGTCCTTTATCATGAGACCGTAACAGATATTATTTATGTCTTCGCTAGTCAGAGCTAAATGAACGTATTCCAGAACGTCGGCAAGCGAGCTATCTTTAAGTTTTAATTTAATATAATACTCTACCGCCTTTACGTCGTGATTAGTCGCCGGAATTTCGCCGTACCCTTTAGTTTCGATATCCTTAACTATCTGCGCATCTTTTTCAGTTACGTTAGTCATATCGGTTAAATATTTTATCTCGTCGTCTGTAAATTTTCGAACTACGGAACCGTTTTGCGAGAGCTCGAATAGATATTTTATCTCGACGGTTATTCTATACTTAATAAGCGCGTATTCGCTGAAATATTGAGATAAAGCTTTGGTTTTTGAAGAATATCTGCCGTCAATAGGAGATATTGAAGAAAGAGCCATATTGTCTCCTTGTTTTAAATCTAAGCGAAAAGCCGGATTTATTTTTAAAATTGAATATAACCGGATAATATTAGAATTCTGCTAAAAAGTCAAATTATTTTACCGCGTAGATTTCGACGCCGCCTCGACTAATTCAAGTCCGAGTTTTCTATTGGACTTAATTACCTGATTTAATTTCTTTGAGTCCTTATCAAAATTATTATTGACTACCTCGATCTCTTTTGACAATTCGAGATTCTCTGTCGAGGCCTGATTTATAACCTCTAGACCGTTTGAAATTTCCTTTCCGCCCTTATCCAACTCTTGCGTTGCAAATGATATTTGTTGGAATACTTTGGAAATATTCTCAAGTTTTTCGGATATTTTAGTGAATATCTCGTTGACCTTATTATTTAAATTAGCTCCGTTGGAGATCTTAATTTTCGATTCTTTCAACAAATCTCCTACGTTATGAGCGGCGGTCGTCGATTTCTCGGCGAGTTTTCTAATTTCTGTCGCGACGACGGCAAAACCTTTTCCCGCGTCTCCCGCTCGAGCCGCCTCGATAGCGGCGTTTAACGCCAGTAAATTGGTGTTTTCCGCAATTTCGTTAATGGATTCGATACTTTCTATCATCATCTTACTGAATTTCACAAGTTCGACCATTTCCAAACTGCTTCCCTTGAGCGAATTCATGCCTACCTGCACTTCGTTAACGATGTTGTTCATATCTTCCGAGGCGTGGGTAGCGTTTTTACTTATCTCTTCAATAGAAGCCATTAACTCTTCCGTAGAAGCGGATATTTGTTCGACGCTTGAGGCCTGACTTTCCGACGCGGTCATTAAACGTTTGGATATCTGGTTGTTTTTTTCGCCTAAGCTTTTAATGGATTCTGAAAGTTCTTTTACAACGGAAAGAGTTTTTAACGCAGATTCCTTATCCTCTTTTATCTCGTCTTCAGTTGTTTTTGATCTGCTGAAGATTTTATTAACCAAGTTTGTCGTATATACCGAGAAAAAAGTCCCCCAAACAAAGGAGAATAATCTTATTAGAATTTCTGATCTGGCGTTAAAAAACTCGGGCATAAAAATGTCGCGGTAGACTATAAACGTTACTACGTTTATTACTACATTTATTATTGAAACGTAAATTATTAAACCTACGTCCATATATAATATAAATATAAGTAGATAAACGAAAGACAATATCCAGACTTCATGGTTGGTTTCCAGACTTATATATGTGTATATCGGGATAACAAAACTATACGTTGTCGCAAGAAAATATTTTGTAATGCGTAATTTATTCTTGAAAGTAAGAACTACAATCGTTGATATAAGATTTAGCGACGATGAGCCGACGACAAATATAGCGACATTCTTTATTATTAGCGATAACTCTTTTTCCTGAGTCAGCATAGAGGCGACATATACTAAACTTCCGGCAAGGATAATTAGCCATAGGAAGTTAATTATACCCTTATTAATTTTATTTATGTCGACTGAGCTCATTGTCTGATTTTTCATAGGTTTTCCTATTAATAGTTTTACTTCACTTATCGGAATATTGAGCCATATTATAACACTATTTTTTACAAGAAATACAAGATTTTTTTATTGAAGTTATTATTAAAAAATTGTATCATTATTAATGAGGAGAATATAATGAACGGAAATCAGCAAAACAAAGAGATAAAAATAAAAATTAACGACCCTGAGTTAAAAGGTCAATATGCAAATCAAATTGCGATTATGCATACCAGAGAGGATTTTGTCATAGATTTTATCGCAATGTATCCGCCCGAAGCTATTGTCGGAGCCAGAATTATTACCAATCCCGTATCGTTAAAAAGAATGTCAAACGCGATAGCGGCAAATTTGAAAAAATACGAGGAGCAATTTGGCGAGATTTTTGAGGAAGAAACGCGTCCCGCCGACGACAAGGTTAATTGATGAAGCGATTGATTCTGATTGTTTTCTCCGCATTTCTTTTTTTACTAACAGGTTGTTCCGATAAAAAAGAAGATTTTTATATTTTTAACAGTAAAGATTATTTTTCTGTATATAAAGATAAAAAAGATATGTTCTTACTGGTTAAAAGTTTTTTTATGAGGAATTCTTATAAGACAAATCAAGTTAAACTTAGTAAATTTTCAACTTTCCCCGCGGAGATAGGTAAAATTACGACTAAAAAGAATAAAGGAACGATTTTTATAGAGAATTTCTTATATTCGTCTTCTTTTAACCTAAAACAAAACTTTGTCAATAAGAAATATAAATTAATTACATACAACATTGAAGAGCTAAACGATTCGGAAAAAGTTGCCTCGACCGTTAACTTTTGTCCGGATTCGGCGATTTTAGCAGACCGGATAATTAATATTTTAAAAAGGCGATCAAAAAGAAAGAACTTATCGGATTGCGCTATAATTACTTCAAATCAATTTAAAATTTGTAATAATGTTGAGAAATATATAAAATCTAAATACGGCGGTATTTTTTTTAATAACAACTCTTCAAATCACGTTATTGTAAAGGATTGGATATTAAAAAACAAAGCCGGATATAAAGCTATAGTACTTTTTGGATTTGATCTGAATACGGCGATTAAAGAACTGGATTTTGAGGCGGTTAAAGATAACGTTTTAATAGAAGTACTGAC
>JAGOCL010000190.1 GCA_017998755.1 Spirochaetota bacterium
GCGACGCTAAAATTCTGAGTAATACCGCTTGAAGTTATTATATTACTATTAATAAAAAATAAAAATGTAACAAAAATAATTATTTTTTTCAATTTATTACCTCATAACTTAAATCGTCCATATTGACTTTATACGCCCCGTCGTTGTCTTCGCTTACGCACCAAATATAACCGTTTTTACAATAGACATTTTCTTTTGAATTATTTAGATTTACAGATTTTATTATTTTATAATTATTTGTTTTATCTGTTTTAAATATTGAAATAATCTCCCCTGAACAAGTTATAAAATAAATAAAATTATCTTTTTCAAAGATATTATTTAATAAATAATCTTCTGTAACAAAAATCAAATTTACATTCAAAGGCTCAAAAGAATTAATATAATACACATCTGCCTTTATTCTATTCCCATCTTCATATATAGCATAAGCATAATTTCTTAGTCCAAATCTATAAGAGGAATAATATTTATTAAACAAATTTACATCATATATTCTATTCTGACTATAATTATATATTTTTGATATCCAGTTTGTTGATTGAATTACAATTTCAAAGTAGCAATTCTCATTTAAATTTATATGTCTTCCCAAATAAATTCCTTCAGGTATGGTTATATATTCCGACTCTTTGACTAAAGGATCATAAACATAATATTCTTTAGGTTTATTTTCTATTCCTATTCCATTAGGAATAGCCCATATTTTCCCATTTGTTATAGATAAATAATCAACAGAATAGTTAATTTCAAATTTTTCTAATGTTCCTGTTTTTAAATTCATTTTTACTGTTTTCCCATTCAAAAATGAAATATAAACATTCATATCAAACGATGCGTCAAATTCTAAATCATATAAAATTAAATCATTAAATTTGTATCTATACATAATAGAACTGTTTTTTGTATCTACAGCATAAATGTTATTATTATTATCGCTACTTTTCATTAAAAATATCGTATTCGCATCCGCGTTTATTCCTTCAAAAGTCGGCAGATAATCGGGATCAGTCTCGTTGGAGCAGGAACAGCAAGAGAAAATTAGAAATATTAAGAATAAGATTATTGTTCTTCTAATCATTTATATAACAAATATACCCCGTTAGTTAATTATCTCATAGCTCAAATCGTCCATATTGACTTTATACGCCCCGTCGTTGTCTTCGCTCACGCACCAGATATATCCGTTTTTACAATAGGTTAAATAATTCCCCGAATCGTTAAAATTTATTTGCTTAATCTGTTTATAACCGTCGCTTTTATCTCTCATTGTTATGTATAGTTCTGAAAAACGATCTATTTCAAGAAAATATACCAAATTACCGAATTCAAAAACGTCAATTATTGATAAAATACCTCCGCTAAAAAGAAATTGTCCATCAAGAGGTTCAAATGAATTTATATAATATACTTCTCCAATATAAGATTCAGATAGAATTCCTTCTAAATAATTTCCTTTTAGCCTATAAAGCGCATATTTTTTCCCAAATAAGTTATTTCCAACAATAACATTATTGGTGTAATTGTAGATTTTACTATTTATTATATCCATAAAAAGCGAAAAATAATATTTATTATCAATAAAAGTCCACTTTCCATTAAATAGCCCCTCTGGTAAAGTTACATACTCTCCTTTACCATTATCGGCTTCGTATACATAATAATCTTTTGATACTCCCTCTAATCCGGCGCCCGAAGGACAAATCCACAACCTGTCTCCTACGATTTCGACATAATCTGAGGAAAAACCAAGCTCAAATCTATCGCATTTACCGGTTTTCGTATTTAGTTTTATCGCTTTACCATTTAAGAATACAATATATGGATTAAAATCAAAAGAATTATCGTAAGCCATATCGTAAAATTTAAGATTATTAAATTCATATCTATATATAATTTTATTTTCCCCCGTATCTACCGCATATAAAATATGCTTATTATCGTCTTTTTCGTTAGATAAAAATATCGTATTCGCATCCGCGTTTATTCCTTCAAAAGTCGGCAGATAATCGGGATCAGTCTCGTTGGAGCAGGAGCAACAAGAGAAAATTAGAAATATAATAAAAATGATCTTTATTGCGTCATTATACATGTTTTTAACAAATACATCCTTTTAATTTATTACCTCAAAGCTCAAGTCGTCCATATTGACCTTATACGCCCCGTCGTTGTCTTCGCTCACGCACCAGATATAGCCGTTTTTACAGTAGGTTATTCGATTACCTGAATCATTTAAAAATATTTGTTTTATTTGTTTATATTCTTCATTTTTATCCCTCATTGTTATATACAACTCTGAAAATCCCCATATTTCAAGAAAATATGCAAAATTATCAGACTCAAAAGCATTTATCATTAATAGTTTATCGCTACTAAAAAGAAACCGACCATCTAGAGGTTCAAATGAAGTAATATAATATGTTTCAAAATAATCAGGATTTGATAAATACCCCTGTAAATAATTATTTTGTAATTTATAAAAAACATAACTTTTTTCAAATAAATTATTTCCAATGATCTTATTATCATTATAATTATAAATTTTACTGTTTATAGTGTCCATAAATAAATGAAAATAATATTTGCCATTTATGTGTGTCCATACTCCGTCAAATCTTCCTTCAGGTAGAGTAATATATTTTTCTTCGTTGTTATCCGCTCTATAGACAAAATATTTTTTGGGAGATTCCTCAAATCCTGCTCCGGTAGGAGTAATCCATAAATCATTGTCTATAATGGTTATTTCTTCCGGAGTAAAATCTAACTCAAACTTTTCACATTTACCAGTTTTTGTATTAAGTTTTATCGCTTTTCCATTGAGCAATACAATATAAGGATTCATATCAAATGATGCATCATAAACCATGTCATAAATTATCAAATTTTTAAATTCGTATTTATATAATATTTTATCATTGCTCGTATCAACTGCATATATGATATGTTTTTTATCATCTTTTATATTAGATAAGAAAATAGTATTTTCATCTACTTCTATACTGTCAAATGACGGTAAATAATCCGGATCGACTTCGTTAGAACAATTACAGCAAATTAATATCATTACGAATAAAAATATTATTAATATTTTCTTGTACATTTTTATAATCCTTAACATCTTATCTTATATCAATATTTGGACAATCTTGACCATTTATGAGAACCATAATGCTCTTACTAGAATATACCTTCTTATTAACATAGCTCCATTCGGTATATTCTCCGCACGCGCCGTTTTTCTTCACAGACACCCAGCAGTAAGCGTATTGATCATGCATCGAGTTAACAATATCATCAGGGACTTTCATATTACCGGTACTTTTTCTTGAATAATAATCTGAGTCAAGATTAATGCCCGCGCCGTATTTATAACCGTACCATGTTATATAACTGCAGTAATTTACGTTTTGAGGATCTTGATTTGACCTATCCGTAGTTCGTAACGTCTCAGAAACGCAATTATAAGAGCATGTATCATATTTATACCATCCTGCTCCGGTTTGAACTCCGTAAAGTAGATTATACGCCCAGACCCAGTATTTAGTGGTATATATTCCGTCGCACCATTTATGATAATCCTGTTTACTTCCGTCCCCGTAAAAATGAGATAGTGCTTTATCAAGCGCTTTTTGTCCTTGGTATTCGTTCACTCTGCTTACTGCAATCCTGTAAGCGTCGGTAAAATTAGCAAGCGGCTCGTAAGAGCCGTATAAGCTTCTCTCCCCTTTTCTATTAACGGGTTTTGGGAAAGCGCTGTCCGGATATGAAGCAAGGATACATTTGGAGGCGGTTGAAAGTCGGTCTATATCTCTTATATTATAAAATCTGTTTTTACTAAATAAACCCATATGATCGTAGTCCCCATATAATCCGTATTTTGTAAGACATCTGGCGACAATATCGCCGTTTAGTCCGCTAGCTATAAACCAATCTTTTGCGTAATCTAGTTCTGATAAAAATGAACTTTCGGGGGTTCCGCTTCTGTCTTCGTTTCTTTGTATATTTAGGGCGTTTAACTTATTCATATCGATATCCGCGTTAAATATTTCCGCAATATTTTCAACTTCTTCAATGTCGCCGTTCATCATAAAATAATTGGCAATTTCCCAAGCTTTTACGACTCTTTCGTTTGAATTTCTGTATCTGTTATATTTATTTAGCGCTCTGTATTTTTTGGGATTCAGAGTCGAGCCTGAGCCGCTTCTGTTCGTTTCTTCTTCGATCGCAACTTCGTTAAGCTGTAAACTATTGTACAACTCATCCTGCGCCGCGTTAAGCTCTTTTGCTTTCTCAACAAACATATCAGAAGTATCGTCCGTCGAGTCGTATTCGATAAGCATATCGAATTCCAGCGAGATTTCGTCGATATTTTCCATAAAATACTCTTTTTCTTCGTCGGTCGCTTTTGCAAAGACTTCCTCGACAACCGAGTCAATCATTACGTCGTCGATATATTCAAGAGACTCCCCGCCGTCTTCAGTAACGTCGCGCCCCCTTGTAATCCCGGGAAATCTCGATGCGGGGATCATAGACCTGATAAATTTAGAATTAAGATAGAGATCCGCTCCGGTTAAAACCGCAGTTCTATCGCTTACGACATTTTTTTCATCTTTAATAACTTCCGATCTTTTCGGTATATTTCCCGTTTTTAAAATACCGGCGGTATCATTTTTTACGTCAATCAGTAAAGCCGGATTACTACATCCCAATAATAGCAGAAGAGAAGAGAAGAGACAAATTTTAACATAATTTTCCTCCAAATTAAAATAAATTATATAATAAAGAATTGATTTGTCAACAAACTTTATTTATTATCTATAATATCATATAATTTCAAATAATTTTTCTTATTTATTAAACAATTTTGTCATTAATTAAACAATCTTGCATTTTTATCTCCTATTTTATACGCCCTATGCGATATTCAAAGCCAATATTCAGAAAAAAGCTGTCATTAGTTCTATAAGGCGTTACATTAATACA
This sequence comes from Spirochaetota bacterium, assembly GCA_017998755.1. Lineage (GTDB taxonomy): Bacteria > Spirochaetota > GWE2-31-10 > GWE2-31-10 > MWDO01 > MWDO01. Next base: position 4,984 of record JAGOCL010000190.1, read on the forward strand.
AACCTCAAAGAAACCGCCTATTATATGACTGATATCTATAATTTCGCCCTTAACGTTTAAAAACATCCACGAAGTTGTATATTTCAAAAACCCTATAAAGAAATTGGGGGAGATAAAAAACTGAAATTTATTAAAAAAGAAAACCAGTTCTGCATTAAAACCAACTTCAATTAGAGTATATTTATTTTCATAATCGCTACCTATCAAATTTACAAATGTAATTTTCTGAAATAGTCTGTTTATAAAGCAATGTTGTTGAAAAAATGTATAAATAAATCCCGGTAATAGTCCGCTTAGTAAAATCGCCGAGGTTATATATGTTCCGACTCCTCCATATCCCCCCATAGCCGATACATTAATTGAGTCTCCAAGCGCCAGACCAAATCCAATTTTATAATTATTCCCGACTTCTTTTAAAAACAAATAATCAAATTTTACCGTCGAATATACCAAAATATGATTTTCTCCGTATTTTGGTTCCTGGTAACTTGGTTCAAAAATCGATAAAGAATTAAGAGATACCCCTAAAGCGACGCTAAAATTCTGAGTAATACCGCTTGAAGTTATTATATTACTATTAATAAAAAATAAAAATGTAACAAAAATAATTATTTTTTTCAATTTATTACCTCATAACTTAAATCGTCCATATTGAC
>JAGOCL010000191.1 GCA_017998755.1 Spirochaetota bacterium
CTTCGCTACTGATTATTAATAAAGTATCGCTAGAATTTTTTACTAAAAATTCTAGCCTCGCTTCGCTTTCTTCATATTTTGCGGTTTGTCTGACGACTTGGGATTTAAGACTTAAATTTCTTCTAATTATGAAAAATATTGCTAGAATAATAACGTTTATCAGAACGCCGATACTAATTTTTAAAGATAGCGGGACTTTTAAATCGCGACTTCGGCTAAACCATTCGCCGATTGAATCGTAATAAAAAGAATCGCCTTCGTTTTTCATTGTAAATAAAGCGGCGTCAAATTTTTGTATGATATTTATATCAAAATCTTTTCTAAACGCGTAATACAGCCCTCTGGGTCTCATAAATACCGGTTTTGATATAATGTACGAAGGCTTATCGCTCGAGAAATCAAAAAATCTGTCGCCTAAAAATAAATCCGCTTTACCGGATCTAACCGCCTCTATCATCTCGTTATAATCGTTTACGCTTATAGCGACAAATTGTATATCGTAGTCTTCTTTGAAGTCCGTAAGCAAATAACTCTCTTGAACGGAACTTTTTATAACGGCGATTGTTTTTCCGCCAAAATCGTTTAAATCTTGTATCTCTGTTTTCATTAAAGAGTAGGTCTGAATCCACGATTCTATAACTACGACGTTATTCAGTAAAAATTTTTCCGCCCTCTCACTAGAATAAGATACGTCTAAAACAAAGTCCAGCTCCCCTTTTTCAAGTTTCTTAATATTATCTTCCCATGTTCCAAAAACATACTTAATATCAAGATTATTTTTTCTTGCAATTTCGTTTGTGATGTCTATAAAAAATCCGTCCGGTTCCCCTTTTGAATTCAGAAAAGCTTTCGGGTTATTTTGATAAATCCCCGCTTTAAAAGGCTCTGAAAACAGAAAAAAACAGAAAAAAAACAAATAACAAGAAAAAATTATTTTCTTCAATTTTATTCCTAAATAACTTCTATACGCTTTTAAATATTCGCGATAGGAAATACTATATATATTATATAATGGAATAAATAATGAAAGTCAAGTATAAACTGTAGACGATATTGTCGCCTTTTTAAATGATTTTATATATTAAATATCTATAATTTTTAATATTTAATCCATAAAATTATTGCAAAAAATAAAAAAATATATCATATTAAAACAAAACTAGCTTAATAATGGAGTATTGTTCTGCCAACTAAAACTTACGCAGGTTTGCCTAAACAGAAACAGAATAAAATATTTACGGCCGCTATTAATGAATTTGCCAACAAAGGATACAGTATGGCTTCCACCAACAACATCTGTAAAACGGCAAACGTTTCAAAAGGATCTATTTTTCAATATTTTTCTACAAAAGAGGATTTGTTTTTTTTTATCGTGCGTAAAGCTCTGTCTGAAGTTATTAACGTCTATAAGACAAATTATCAGCTGGATACGGACAATTTATCTCTAAAAGAAATTTTTATGGAATCGTGTCTTCAATTAATTGATATATATGAAAAATATCCCAATCATTATAAAATTTATCTACGAATAAATTATGAGATCGACGCTCCAAACTATATCAAACTAAGGAGGTATTTGGCAAAATACGTTTCAATAGTTACCTATCAATTTATAGACATAGGTAAAAAAAGAGCTATCTTAAAAGAAGATATCCCTTCCGGTTTACTCAGGTTTATTATCAACAGTTTTATCGGAAGATTTGTCGAAGCCTGTTTTATCCCGGGATACGACCCTACTCTGAATTTTGACAACACTTCAATATCAAAAAAAAAGGAAATTATTAATGAAATTTACAAACTTTTAATTGAAGGTATTGGAAAGATTTGATATTATATTATTTTATTTTTAGGAGGAAAGATGAAAGACTTAGAATTAACGACTATTTTTGAATCTATGAAAACAAACGGCATCAGCGAAGTTATTATAAAAGAGGGACGAAAAATTTATGAAATCAGACGGGGATTTCAAAAAACCCAAACCGTAGAAAACGCTCAAGATAAAGGCGCTCAGAATACGCCGACCGACTCAAGCTCTCGACGACAATCTACAGTTAACGTAGAAGCTCAACAAACTACGTCCGCAGACGCGCAAACTCCCGTTCAAAATGAAAAAAAGACGGATTATTATGAAGTAAAAAGCCCGCTTGTCGGCACTTTTTACGCGTCGCCAAAACCGGACGCTCCTCCGTATGTCGAAGTCGGAACTAAAGTTACAAAAGGCAAGACTATATGCATGGTTGAAGCCATGAAAAACTTTAATGAAATCGAATGCGACGTAGACGGAGTAGTCAAAGAAATTTGCGTTAAAAACGGCGATCTTATCGAGTTTGGAAAGGTTTTGTTCAGAATAGAAAAAATTTAAGGCGGTTTAAAATGATCAAGAAAGTTTTAATAGCCAATAGAGGCGAAATAGCCGTCCGTATCATTCGAGCCGCCAAAGAACTCGGCATCAGAACGGTCGCTGTTTATTCCGAAGCCGATAAAGAAGCGCTTCACGTTAAATTAGCCGATCAGGCGGTATGTATCGGACCGGCTCCAAGCGCAAAAAGTTATCTCGTTTATCAAAATATTCTGGGGGCCGCCGAAGCCACCAAGTCGGACGCTATTCATCCCGGTTACGGATTTTTGGCTGAAAACGCAGACTTTAGCGACGCATGCGCCGCGTTGGGTATAGAGTTCGTCGGTCCTTTCGGGGAGTCTATCAGAGGAATGGGAGACAAAGCGACGGCGCGAAAAACAATGACCGCCGCCGGAGTTCCTATCATTCCGGGAAGTAAAGATATTATCAAAACCGAAAAAGAAGCGTTGGAAGTTGCAAATAACGTCGGATATCCGGTTATTATAAAAGCGAGCGCCGGCGGCGGCGGAAAAGGTATGAGAGTCGTAAGGGAAGAAAAAGATCTTATAGCCAACTTTCATCTTGCTTCCAACGAAGCTCTAGCCTCATTCAAGAATCCGGACGTTTATATGGAGCATTACGTAGAAAATCCGCGACATATCGAAGTTCAGATACTTGGCGATAAATTTGGCAATATTATTCATCTCTTCGAAAGAGATTGTTCCGTTCAGAGAAGACATCAAAAGTTAATTGAAGAAGCCCCGTCTCCCGCTCTCGACGAAAACACGCGACTTCAAATGGGAGAAGCGGCGATAAAAGCGGCGAAGGCGGTGAATTACCACTCCGCGGGAACAATCGAATTTCTACTAGACTCGACTGGTAAATTCTATTTCATGGAAATGAACACAAGAGTTCAGGTTGAGCATCCTGTTACCGAATTAATTTCCGGCGTCGATATTATCAAAGAACAATTTCTTGTCGCTTCGGGCGAGAAATTATCGTACAGACAGGATGACCTCGTTCATCGCGGATGCGCTATGGAATGTAGGATTAATGCCGAAGATCCGGATAGAAATTTCGCTCCAAACCCCGGTAAAATCGTTAAATATCTCCCTCCGGGAGGTTATGGCGTCAGAATTGATTCGGCGGCATATCAGGACTACACTATTTTACCGTATTACGACAGCATGATAGCAAAATTGATAGTTTACGGAAAAGACCGAGCCGAAACTATCAGTCGAATGAAAAGAGCTTTGAACGAATTTGTTATTGAAGGAGTAGCTACGACTATTCCGTTTCACTTAAAAGTTTTAGAAAACAAAGCTTTTGTCGAAGGAAAATTTGACACATCGTTTGTTGAAAAATATTTTCCGCCGGACGCAAAAAAGAAAACTCTTAATTAGGAGACCAGTTTATGTCAAGTCTATTTATTAAATGCCCGAATTGCGGCGTTACGCACTTTCAGGCAATATTATCCAAATCTCTTTTCGTATGTCCCGAATGCGAATTTCATCACAGGATAGATTCCGCGTCGAGAATAAAATATACCGTGGATAAAGGCTCGTTTAAAGAATTCGATAAGAAACTAAAAAGCGCCGATCCTCTGTTATTTCCAAATTATGAAGAAAAACTCAAAACGGCTCAAAAAGAGACTAATATTAACGAAGCGGTAGTCTGCGGAACGGCGACGATAGAAGATAATCCGACCGTTCTTGTCGCTATGGATACAAGATTCATCATGGCTAGTATGGGATCGGTGGTCGGCGAAAAAATTACCAGAGCTTTTGAATACGCCGCGGAAAACGAACTGCCGATTATTATTTTTTGCGCGTCCGGAGGAGCTCGAATGCAGGAAGGGATACTGTCATTAATGCAGATGGCTAAGACCTCCGCGGCGGCTAAGAAACATTCGGATAAAGGTTTATTGTTTGTTTCCGTTCTTACTCACCCAACGACGGGGGGAGTTACGGCTTCTTTCGCTTATCTTGGCGATATTATAATAGCCGAACCTCAAGCTTTAATAGGTTTTGCCGGGCCGAGAGTTATCGAACAGACAATTAATCAAAAATTACCGGCCGGTTTCCAAAGAGCCGAATTTCTGTTGGAACACGGTATGCTTGACAAAATCGTTTCGAGGTCGATGATGCGCGAAACGCTTGGTAATTTCCTTAAAATTCACAAAACTTCCGGAACCGCTAAAAACAAGAAATACCGAATAGAGCAGTATGGACTGGAGTAATAAGTTTATTATCTTTTCATAAGAGGAGAATTCATGGAAAAAAGAGAGATAGAAATAGAGTTAAAAGAGCTTAGCTCTAAATTAAATAGTTTAAAAAGTCAAGTTCAAGGGGATGAGAAAAATTCTTTATATCCGTTGATAAGTTCGCTTGAACAATCGGCGCTTTCGTTAAAAACTGAATTATACAGAAAAATAACGCCGATCGAACGCGTCCAATTAGCGCGTCATCCCGCAAGACCAACCACGTTGGATTATATCAAATTTCTCATAAAAGACTTCGTTCAGCTTCATGGAGACAGAAGATTTATGGACGATTCTGCTATAGTTTCTGGGATCGGTTTCTTTGAAGGGATGCCGGTAACGGTAATCGGCCATCAAAAGGGGAGAGATACGAAAGACAATATCAAAAGACATTTTGGTATGCCTCACCCTGAAGGATACAGAAAATCTTTGAGACTTATGATGCAGGCGGAAAAATTTAAACGCCCGATAATTAATTTTATCGACACGCCCGGAGCTTATCCCGGACTTGGAGCGGAAGAGAGGGGGCAAGGGGAAGCCATAGCGCTTAATTTGTATGAAATGTCGACGTTAAGAACTCCAATTATATCGATTATTACAGGGGAAGGGGGATCGGGCGGAGCTTTAGCTCTCGGCGTTGCCGATAAAGTATTTATGTGCGCGAACACAATTTACTCGGTTATATCGCCGGAAGGATGCGCCTCTATATTGTGGAAAGACTCGTCCAGATCCGGAGAAGCGGCTGAAGCGTTGAAGATAGACGCCAACAATTTATTGATGATGGGAATAATCGACGATATTATCGACGAACCTCAGGGCGGAGCCCATGAAGACCATGAAAAAATGGCGGATAACATGAGAGAAAAAATAAGAATTTCGCTTGAAGAGCTAATGCAATACTCCGTCGACGATCTTATTGAACAAAGATACGCTAAATTTAGAAAAATGGGTCAATTTAAGGAGGGTTAGAAATGAAAACTGCGCTTTTATTTGCCGGACAAGGATCGCAATATGT
>JAGOCL010000192.1 GCA_017998755.1 Spirochaetota bacterium
CTAATATATCAGACGATTTGTTAAAATCCGGTAGACTTGGCGTCGCTACCGCTTCTACAATCGGCAGTCCGCAAGCTTATGAAGAGTTTTTTTACGAGATATTTAGATCAAATTCGATCGAACAAATAACGTCGATGACGTTCTTAAAAATTATGAATCATACTACCGCGGCAAACATAGCGGTAAATTTTGGTATAACGGGCAGAGTTTTTTCCCCTTCAAGCGCTTGCACATCAAGCTCCCAATCGATAGGTATGTCTTACGAGACTATTAAATTTGGCATACAAGACGTTATGCTCGCGGGCGGCGCCGAAGAAGTTCATCATACCACCGCCGCTACTTTTGATATATTAAACGTTGCGAGTAAAGCGCATAACGATTCGCCGCATAATACCCCCGCCCCGTTTGATAAAAACCGAGACGGTATAGTAGTCGGAGAAGGGGGCGGAATAGTCGTTTTGGAAGAGCTGGAACACGCTAAAAAAAGAGGAGCTAAGATATACGGCGAAATAGTAGGTTTCTCATCGCTTAGCGACGGAAGCCACATGTCTACCCCCGCTAGAGAAGGAATGGTAAGTACGATGAAAGAAGCTTTGAAAAATGCCGGCTTGTCTCCAAAGGACGTTGATTATATAAACGCTCACGCTACCGCGACTGATACAGGAGACGTCGCTGAATCTGAGGCGACCAAAGAGATATTTGGCGATACGACGCCCGTTAGCGCGACAAAAAGTTTTACAGGTCATACGTTAGGAGCCTGCGGAGTTCACGAATTTATATATTCTCTATTTATGTTGGAAGATAATTTGATATATCCGACTATAAATTTAAAAGAGGTCGACCCAAGGTGCGAAGGGATAAAAATAATAAAAGAAGTAACAAAAAAAGATTTAAATCATATACTTACTAATAATTTTGCTTTCGGAGGGATAAATACTTCTATTGTGATGAAAAAATATTAAATAAGTATTGAAATTTTTATTTTTTTTTTATATTATGTTGCTATTAATCTAATTTATGGAGGAGATATGGGCGTTGCAGAGATTAAGGATTTGGTTAACTCCATCCTGATTGAAGAATTTGAAAAAGATTCCAGCGAAATTAATGATAATGCAAATCTTTTTGAAGATCTCGAGTTGGATTCTTTAGACGGAATCGATTTGATTGTTGCCTTAGAGAAAGCTGTGAAAACGGCTACCGGGAAAGATTTGAAAATAGAAGAAGAAAAGGCAAAAAATTTAAAAACTGTTGGCGATATTTATAAAGTCATAACCGATTTAGTTAAATAATCTTATAGAACTAAAAAAAAAGGGGCGGAATTATTCCGTCCCTTTTTTTATAATTTGCGCTTTTTGTTTATTTGTTATCTATGATATCCAGGTAAGTTAAAGTTTGGTTTAACAACTGATATGCAATCTCTCCAAATGTGATAGGTCCGATAATTTGACCGGTTTTTTTCCCTTCGAGTTCCGAATATAAAAAGTTTAAGATACAATTACAGGAGAAAATAGGATGAATTCCACCTTTAGGAATATGATTTGTAAATTCTCCGACATAATCTTCAATCGGAGCCGCCAGCTTATAAGAGATATTCTTGAATACCGGAGCGTACAAATCCACAACTTTATCATCTTCTTTCATCTGCTGAAAACTTACGTTAACCATTGATCCAAAATAATCGGCAACAAGAGGGTATTTCACGTCGACTTTTCGATCGTTAAGATAATCGTAAAAATTCGTCTTGACTCCGTTTACCAAACATTCTTTAACAGAAAAGCCGTCTTGTTCAAATTTGATTTCGTCTCCGTCCCCTTGTCTAAAAATATTTATAATACCAATATTTGCGATTTTATCATCCGGAAGTTTTGCATGAAGCGCTACGGCCATACTATCTGAAGCATTATTTGATTTTCCGTTATATGACTTGGGGGATATTTTACCTAAATTTGATAAATTAACGCCTGAAATCCATCCTATAAGCGGTTTCATAAATATATCTTTAAAATTTGGCGAATTGTGAGCGAAATTAATGTGAACTTTACTATTTGCCGGAATAATTAATAAAGTAAATCCGTTATCGTAAGCGTCTGTCGCTATTTTGTCGATATTGTTCTCGTCGTAATTTTTTATATTGACTTCGGTTACGGAGCTTGTATAATTATTTACGAATATCCTATCTTCAGATATTACCCCGCCCTCTTTTGTCATAAAATATGGTATAGTCCCGCCGATCCAATTTCCTTTAGGTAATTGAGACAATAACTTTTCGTCTCCTGCAACAGAAATGACGTCGCCTTTTTCGATCAATTTTGAACATTCAGCTACAGATAACAACATACGAGTCTCCTATTTAAATATTGTTTTGATATCTTCAGAAAATATATTTTCATATTTCACCATAAATGAGTATAGTTCATCGATGCTAGAATTAATTCTTTCTTTTGAAATATTGCCGCTATTTTCTCTTTTTAATCTTGACAACATCAATCCAAGCGGTAAAGCTTTTAATTGATATTGAACAGATCCGGTTACTAAAAGTTTCCATTTTTCATTTTTTTTGTCAGTCAACATATATAGCCCCTTAAATAATAGTCTATAAATAATATAAAATAAATATATAAAAAAAATGAAAATAAATAAAGAGAAAAAACAAATTTTACAAAAAAAGAGGCCGTCTTTTAAGACAGCCTCGATTTTTTGAATGGTCAAATTCTTGGGAGGGTAATTTAATTTTCCATTCTACGATTTAAATTTCGGACATTATTCCATTATCTTTAATAATTTGTTAAAATATTTTAAATAGAAATCGATCAAATCTGTTAGCGCTTTATACAACAGTTTGGTTTTTATCCAAGCCGATCTTTTCTCGTCGTTATCGTATTGATAGTTTTCCATAATCATTATCAGAATATCTTGAGCCGATGAAGAAATAATTCCGGATATTAGGCTTTTTTGCCGATCGTTTGAAATTTCTTTTTCAATTTTTTGAATGGTTATAATATCGGATTGATTAACGAATCCGTCGTCGGTTATTAATTTAATAATCTTATCATAGCTCTTTTTTAATTCAAGAGCGCATTTTATAAAAACGTAAGATTTATTAATTATATCGCCGCCGTTGTTATAGTTATTCTTTTCTAATAAAGCTGATATTTTTTTTTGGAATGAGTCTTTTGAACTGTTAATAATTTTTATCTTTTCGATTGGGATTATGTTGGATCCTTCTATATATGCTCCGCCAAGATCTGGTAAAATAACTTTAGCCGAAGTTAACGATATTTCACGATCAAACCATTTTTTAAAAAGCGCCATTTTTTGATCCGAGTATACTTTACCATTTGTGGAAGATATTTTTATTAGAGGAACGTGAGTTAGATATTTATAAACCATTTTTTCAGCGGTATTAATGAAATTCGAAGTTGATAAAAAGCTTTGTTCAAAAAAAGCCCCTTTAAAATGAGTCTCTCTGTTTGGATATGAAAGATCAAGCCCGATAAGAACAATTTCTTTTGACCCGATAATTCTAGCTACGTCGAAAGCCGTAGTCGCAACGGAGCCGCCGGCCGCCAAAGTTCCTCTATCTTCGCCCTCGTCGAAATATTGGTTTAAAGGAAAAATTGAGTTGCCTATAAAAAAACGATTGGTTTCGGCAATGTTAAATATTTTATAGTATATAGATGAGTCTGTAACAATTATCTCGTTTGTAATATTTATACCTTCCAAAAATTTGTAGTTCCAATATTGAGGATCAACCGTAACGATGATATCGACTTTAATACCGTTTTTAATCAAGAATTTATAAGAAGTATCGACTGCAATAATTATCATATTATTTTGATTATTAAATAAAAAATTAATAGAACGATTCAGATTTGGACCTCCGGCAATAATTGCGGAAGTTAATCCTGACGCAATATTATTGAGATCTTTAAGTTTTGAACTTTTTAAGAAATAAGGAGCGTTTCGTATTGAATTTCTTGTCCATAATGTTTGAAATCTTTTGAAAGTAGCCGAATTCATATCTTTTCTATCTAGTACAAAATTAATATAATTTTGAGTAGCCTTATAATAATCTGAATTGAGGTAATACGAAGGTCGATGGTGATGATATCTTATATATTTTGTAGGTATGGTTTGCAGAAAAGATCCTATTACCTCCTTTTCCGCCTCGAGAAATATTTTTACATTTTCGCTTTGTAAAATTTCCGAATAATCAAAATATTTTAGACTAGTTAAAAACATTTTGATATCATTTTCAATGAGCATAATATATGGTTTAATCTTTAACGATGAAGATTTGATCAATATATCGTAACATCTTCTAAGGACGTAACCAAGCCCCGAACCGTATAAAATTAATACGTCGATTGAGTTTTTATCTTCCATCAACATATCAACGATTCTATCCGTTTCTTTTTCAACGTCGTATTTAGAATGCATATAATTATTGTTAATTTTTAGAGTAATTTGATTCTTAGCGTTATATTCTATATCATACAAATGTTTCTCGTTACCAGCGTAAACGTCTTTCAATATTGGTAGCCGAATCAAATTATTTTCAAGAATTGTCATGTTTTATCCTCATTTTTCATAGTTATCAGAGTAAAAAAATACGCTAAATTTTTATCTTTTAAAGGTTCAAAACCGAAAATTTAAAAATGAATAGAATTATAATACTACTTTTTTTATTAATAATAAATATAAAATTTATTAACGCTCAGATAAATTTTACCCCTTTAGCTTTGGATATTCAAAATAATTTCTTATTTAATTCAATAGAATCGATCGGCGAGAGAAAACCTATTAAAACTCTTTTTTACGGCAATTATAATAATGGAGAAACTTTGATAAATTCCTACAGTTTTTATCCTATGATTTATAATTATTCAAAAAATAATAAATTTCTTTATATTCAAAATAAAATTGGTCTATATTATTACGATATAAAAGACAACAGCATAAAAACGGTAAATAATTTTCCATCTTTTGAGAAAAAAAGCGAATATCCTATATACAGACTTCCTATAGCGTCAATATCGCCGGATTATCGATATGTAGTTGCTAAAGTTGCAAATTCAAGTACAAAAGCCGATCTACATTTGATAGATAATCAAGAAAACATAGCTAAAGAAGTAATTAAGGATGTAGAAATTATGCCTGGATTTGAGGCCGCTAAATGGTCGTCGGACTCGGGATATTTTATATATCAAAAAAACGGATCGGTATATTATTTTTCCTTATCGGATTATAAAAAAAATAAATTATTAAACGAAAATTGGAGATGGATCGGAAAAACCCGTATTAACAATTGTTATTGGACTAAGGACAACTATCTGATATGGATAGAAAATAACTTGATATATCGTTGCGATCCTAATCAGTTCTTCTCCAGATCAATTTATCGAAATTATTTGAGACAAGGAGAAATAATAGGGAAAATACCATTCAAAATAGATACTAATGACGACAATTTTATTTATAACGACGAATCTAAAAATTTCGTTATATCAAAAGGCGGATCATCGATATTCTATTACTCTTTAACGGACGATATCAAACAAAACCCATATATACAATTAAACGATAATATGAGGTTTGATAA
>JAGOCL010000193.1 GCA_017998755.1 Spirochaetota bacterium
GATTATAATATTATTTGAATAAATTGATTTTTTCTACTTTTTACATATAAGTCGTTACTTCGCGGGGGCAGATTTTGGCGGGCGCAATTAATAAAATAAAACTATATTCTCTGATTTTATATCTCTCGTTAACATACATACTGATAACGGTCGTATCGTCTTTTAATATAAGCGGAAATGAAACAGAAATCGCTACTCCGGTTAATGCGCTTTTAGTAGCGACCGCGACAATTGTTCAGGCGATTTTTATTTTCTTTATCTACGCTTCTAAAAAAAAATTATATTTCTTTATTTTACTGTTTACTTCGGCGTTGGTAAACGTAATCTTCGCGGTCGCGTTTTCGCTATTAATTCACAGAGATTATTTCACAATTCCTTTTCAAATTGTTATAATTCACTATATCGCGTTTGTCTCAAAATATCAAATTGTCTCGTTAAAAAGCTTTTATATTAAAACCGCTCAAATTGTCTCATATATTGCTATATCGGCTCTTTTATTATGGGAAATCGTCGTAGGATACTCGATAATGACTAGAACCGAGCCCAGATGGTTAGAATCAATATTCTATAACATATACAATCTGGGATTAATTGTAATACTTTGCTACAATACCATAAAATTTTCTTACATAAAAAAAATAAAATTAGTATTTAGCGACAAAAGCATTTTCTTAAGCGATATAGATATGACTAAAGTTTTAAACGAAGACTACGTTTCCCTCGTAAAATCAATGCTTAATAATAAAAACAAGTGTTACGAGATATTCAACGCCGAAGCTAAGTTTCAGAAAAATTGCGAAAAATGCCTAAAAGACAATCTTCCGGTTGAAAGTTGCGAAAAATTTAACATTCTATACGATAAGATCGAAAATATCCGGAAAATTATGTCGTTTCTAAGAATTGGTAAAATAATAGTCCCGATAAATAAAGATAGATTGAAATACGACGGGTGGAAAGTCGTACTATCTAAAGACCTAATTATTGAAAAAGATGCGAATTAGTATTATTACAAGGAAGTTTACGTATTAATTTCCTGATAACAAACAATAATTATTATTACTTACTAAATTCCATATAAACGACCGTATCGTCCGGTACTTCGGGCGATTCGTCAAAGTCGTTCGAATTGTTGTGTAGAAAAATCCCCTTGTCCTCGAGCCAGTATCTCATAAAATAAGTATAGAGTTTAACTTTTCCGTTTTCGTCGTAAGAATAAAAACTTTCGATCTCATTAATTCTTCCTGAAGCGTTTAATATTTTAGTTCCGTTTGTTAATTCTATATCAAATACGTATGGGATATAAAATACCAAACTTAAATTCTCTTTCTTAACTTTTTTGGGACTATATCCCTTTATTCTGATACTTTTCACGCTATCGATAGATATTTTCTGCTCCCCTTTAAGGTTGTCTTCCCAAGTAAGATTTTTCAAATAAAAATTTTCGAAATCTTTCGCGTAACCTTTTGAAAAAAATCCGTTTTCTCTCTGAAACTCGATATTATAATCGCCTTTACTAACGACGGGATCTTTCGGATTATCAGGATCGTCCAGAGCGAAAAGAAACGACGAAAAAGTAACGATAACTAGCGATACTAAAAGATTTTTGAAATTAAACATAACAACCCTCCCTTGAACATGTTTAACTATTTCGTAAAGATAGAATATTTGTTAATAATCAAGCCCAATACTGAAAGAGAGACTAACTCCCCACGAAGGAATCAAATCCCCTATTCTGTAACCGATCGCCCCCCCCAGTATAGTTCTAAACATTATTTTACCATAAGCGGCGAATAAATCAAGCGTTAAATCAAAAGAAATATCAAATAATATATTTTCATACGGTTTTCTTACAAAATTAAATAAATATATGTATTCGTTATAAACTTGTATAAACAACTCTTTGAAGCCAAGCGTTGCAAAATGTATATAATGAGACCTTTTGTAAATGGTAATATCAAAACCTATATCGCTCGCAAAATACCCAAATCCGCTATTTGGAGCGTTTAAGGTAGCGTTAAACGCTTTAGAATGAATCGATCCTATCCCGGAAGCTGGCGAACTGTCGATTATAGAGTCTGATACGGCAAACAAACTCGCGTCCGTTCTAAAAACATTCCTGCAATTAAACTCTATCCCGCTTTCGTTGTTAATAAATAAAAAAACGTTTTTAAACGGTATGCGAGCCTTAAAATCCGCTTTGAAGACGTAAGCCGGCTCGTTGTCTAACAGCCCCTCGATCGATTGATAAAAAAATAACGAGGTCGAAAATCCCCTATCCCACCTTGAAGATTTAATCCTCGAATCTCTGTAATAATAACCGATTTGTTCCGTAAAAGAAATTTTATTGGAATAGTATTTGTTTTCGTCGTACTCCTCAAAGAGATGATACGCAGAAATTCCCCAGTAAAAAAATCCGTAACTCCCGCATGAGAGCGTTTGAGTCAAAAAAAAGTAATTCGAGAAATTAATCGGAAAACGCTCGCCCCGTTTGTCAAGTTCGAAATATTTTTCGTTAACGGAATATTTCATCCCGCCCATCCAGTTATTCCAGATATAATTTATATTTACCGTAGGAAGAGCTATCGAGAAGGAAAAAGAATTCTCAGGATACATCTTGATATAATCCAGCGCGACCGACGCCTGATAAGAGAATCTTCCCAGCGGAAACGAGTTCATCAAAATAAGTTTGGGCGCAATATAAGGTATAGGCGGCGATAATACTCCGTTTGCGTAGAAATAAAAATTTGAGTTTAACGCCGCCGGAACAAACGCCCAAATCGGCGGGAGTAGATACCTTCCGAAGTTGTAGTTTTTTACATCGTACTCCTTGAAAGGTTTGTCGAAGCGCGCTTTTTTCTCAACAGGTTTTACAATAAAGTCGGTCGAGCCGTCCGCGTTATATTCCGTTGAAAAAAGTTCCTCCCCTTTATGAGTATAGTCCGAAAAAAATATTTTGCCGTTGTATATAACTGCGTTCAAAATAGCGCCTTCCGACTCGAATATTTTATAAATTTTATTCTCTGAAATAGATAGCCGGCATAAAATATTTTTTCTTTCAGCGGTAGTTATAAAACTAATAGAGCTTGAGTCTATCCATTTTACTCCAAAAGCGACGATATTTTCAACTATTAGCGATGAAACTCCGGTATTTATATTGAGAGTATATATTGCCGTTGAGTTATCGCGTCTTTTTGCGGAAAATACGACGTTTTCCCCGGCGTCGTCTAAAGACGGAGCGTCTATATATTTTATATCGCCGTCAAATTTTACCTGAGATTTTTCTATAATTTTACCGTTTTGATGTCTAAACTTGTATATTTTACTTTCGGAGTCGCCGTGAGAGACCATAATACCGACGGGATAACTCTTAGACAATGCGGTATAATTAATGCGTTCGGCGCGGGTCAAACGCCGTTCGATGTTTGACGTTTTATCGTAACTAAACAGATCAAAATAGGTAAAAGCGTCGTTATTATAGACGCTTTTGGTATAATATATGTATTGATCGTCGTTTGAGTAAGAAATAGATCTTATATTATCGTTATTATACTTTTTTATAGAATTTCCGCTAAATTCATAGACTCCGGCGTCGTTTTTGTAGCTATACGAAGCCAATAATATATCAGCCCCTTTTACGTCAAACGAAGCAAGCTCCCCCTCCAGATCGGTTATTTGGTTAAACGCTTTTGCGCTTTTGATTTCGTCGCCGGAAACGTCTGCATATTTTGATTTTTCGTACTCGATCCATTCGTTCCAAAGCTCGTCAAGCGATTTATCATATATTTTCTTAAATTTCATCACAAACAAAAGAACAAAAGGCCAGAAATCGTTTGATATATCCTTAAAAAAACTTGTAAATTTCTCTTCGCCGTACGTATTGTAAAGATACTCGACGAATCTTGCCCCAAAATGGTAATCCGCCATACCGTGAGGCCAATCGACGACGACGTTTGCAATTTTATCGTATGGCGGTATGGAATTGTTTTTCGCGGCGGCGCGTATGATCGCTTCGTTATACGCCGACTCCAATCTCCCCCCGTTAGAATGTAGAGTCTCCATCAGCACCGCCATCCCTTCAATATACCAGTTGAAAGACCCGCTATTAGGAAAATACAGTTTGCCGTAGAGGACTCTCCAAAACCAAGCGCCGCCTCTTATCTGATCGATATGCAAAATATGAGTATATTCATGAACTAAAAGAGTATAAAGCGGATCTTCATAGTCTTTTAAGTTGGAATTCAATTCTGTAAAGGCAAGATTTATAAAAATAGTATTTCGCGGCGTTGGCGAAGCTAGGCCGTTTGGGTAATCGGTATTGTCGGTTAATACGACCGTAGTCCTTTCATAAGGCTTCCAGTCGAAAAAATCCTTCAGTTTTTCGCGAATATCCTCGCAATAATTAGCCGCTATTTGAGCTCTATTTTCTTTATCTTCAGGAAAAAGTATGATAAAATTGGGCGTTTTTATCTCTTTCATTATCCCTTGATAAGGAATATACGACAATTGTTGCGGAAAAGAAAAAAAGGCGCTTAACAGAAAAAAAACTGGTAATATTTTTTTCATTTTTTTAAATTTACTATCTTATGTCCATAAAATTATTTCTATATCCAAAAATCGAAGTCATTCCGTTTTTATTCAGATACTTTCTTTCGATAATTCTGATTTTCCTTCCGGTTGAAAGATAGAATTCTATTCTGAATATTTCATCGTTCTTGTATAGGTATTTTTTATTGATTAACAGTTTATTCTCCCCGTCGTATTGATTTTCTTCAACGAACGTATCATTCTCAAAAACAAAATCTTTTTTCCCGACAAGTTTACCGTCGGCAGAATACTCTTCGATAGACTTAAGCTTGCCGTCGTTATTATAGATATATTTGAAATTAGAAACCGGCGTATTCTTAGAATCGTAATCCGCTTTACCTATTAATATTTTGTCCGAATAAACAAATTTCGAGTATTTAACTTTTGTTTTATTCACATACTCAGAAACTTCAAGAACCGAATTAAATTCATACTTATATTCAAATCGCGCGTAAATTTCGTTATCTTCGTTGTAATTCTCAATCAATACTATGTTGTCGCTTTCATCGTAAATAAATTTTTTCACGCCTAGAATTTCTCTCATAAATGGATCGTAAAAAACTTCCATATCGACTAAGTTTGAAGAATAAGTAAAAAACGCGCTAAATAAAATTATTAATACGGCAAATATCTTTTTCATAAAATTCCTTTTGCAAAACAGTATAACTATCGGTTATTTGTAACGCTTTACGCAAGAAAATATAAAACATATTCTTTTGAATATCAAATTAATTTAAAAAATATCTGTTCGTATATTTATAAGCTCGATTTAATTTATTTTTTTATTTACAAAACGACAATTAAATATTAAAATACATTCTTACGATAATAATTGAGTATTTCGTTTGTCAAAGCTTTATTTAAGAGAAAAATATGCATAAACGCCGAGTTGATAAAAAAAATGCCGCTTCAAAAAACGATAAGAAGATCTTTAAAAAAGAAATAAAAAAAATTGTCGGCGATTATAACGCTTCTCCGCGTCAACAGATGGATTTACTCAAGGC